>CALEMV010000324.1 GCA_937910655.1 uncultured Solobacterium sp. | reverse complement strand
CTTTTTCTAGATATTCATCTTTTTTTGTCATACTCAAATACCCCTTTCGTAATTCCGTCTTTCTGTTAACGTTGCTTTTCGAGATGATATGATTCTAATTATTTTCTCCTCTCTAATGCAGTGAACAACAATATATTTCCTAATTCACTACTTCCTAAGATACGAAATCTATCTTCATCATTTGAATGCAAATTATCATATTCTAACAATGCATTTTCATCATAAAACACTGTCATTGCTTCTTCAAATGTCACACCATGTTTAGATTGGTTAATTTTACTTTTATATTGATCCCATTCAAACGAATACATCAAGATACCACCTACATCTATATAATAATTATATTGTAATTATTATATAATTCAATATTTTTAATCAAATTGGCATTAATTATATAACAAAACAAGCAACCACATATTATTGTGATTGCCTATTTACTTTATCCAAAATGGAAAAAACTTAATATAAATGAACCTGCTAGATATGCGATCGCCATCACTAGGATGAAGTATAGCACCTGTGCTTGATTCACCTTATTTTTGCGCAATAACTTTTCGTAATTAATTGCGTCCATCGCAAACCACGTCACAATGAACATCAACAGATACACAATAGAGCGCAAGATAAAATGCAGATTAGACATGACTTACTTTGTACCGAAGATACGGTCGCCAGCATCTCCTAGTCCAGGTACGATATAACCATTTTCATTGAGATGATCATCTAATGCAGCGATATATACGTCTACATCTGGATGGCTCTTTTGAATTACCTTAACACCTTCTGGTGCTGCTACTAAGCATACAAGCTTAATATTCTTTGCGCCACGCTTCTTGATTTGCGCAATCGCATCCTTTGCACTACCACCAGTCGCCAACATTGGGTCAACAACCATAACGATAGTGTCTTCTAAATGGCTTGGGAACTTCGCAAAATATTCTACAGGTTCTAAAGTTGTTTCATCACGATACATACCGATAAAACCTACCTTTGCTGTAGGAACTAGACGTCTAATACCATCTAATAAACCAATACCTGCACGCAAGATTGGAACGATGACTACTTCTTTACTTAATTCATAACCAGTACACTTCGCAACCGGTGTTTCAATTTCAATTGGATTTGTTGGTAAATCACGGCATACTTCATATGCCATTAATTCCGCAATCTCGTCAAGATTCTCACGGAAATCCTTTGTTCCGCACTCTTTACGACGCATTTGTGTCAACTTATGTGTAATTAGGGGATGATTCAATACTTCTAACATTATCTTCTTTCCTCCATATTTCCTGTTCTAAATGATATAAGAAGATACCCATACATGCAAGGATATCACGCTGTTATTTCATCAATTTTTCTGTAATATCCTGCATGGTGATTGGACCTGGTCGCAAAATAACCAACTCTTCTTTTGTACAATCCACAATAGTACTCGCTTCACCAAAGGAGACATCACCTTCTAACATTCCATCCAAATCCGGACAACTCTTTTCAATCTCATCTAGCGATGTACAAGTCGGTTCTCCTGATTGATTCGCACTTGTCATAAAGATTGGTCTTCCTAAACCTTTAATAATCTTGGCAAGTGTAGTAGATGTTGCCATACGAATCGCGATTGTATCTAGATTTTCTTGAGATAAATTCACACCATTTTTCCGCTTGAGGATAACTGTGATTGGTCCTGGCATAAAGCCTTCAATCACTTTCTTAGCTCTTTCATCTACTTCCGCAATCTCCTCAATCTGTTCAAGATCTGCACACATCACCGGAAACGCCTTTGTTAGAGGGCGATGCTTCACATTTCTTAAATTTTCTTCTGCTTGATGACTAGAAACCTGCGAACAAACACCATACACCGTATCGGTTGGTACACTGATAACGCCATCATTTTTTAGTATCTCAATGATTTCTTGAATCTCTTCTGGTTTAAAACGACGCATATACTTCCTCTTTTCTACTTTTATCTCTATGCCTTATAATTATAGCGCGAAATATGGAGGGTATCAGATGATTCGATTCGATAGTGACTATACTGAGGGTTGTATTCCTGAAATTTTAACAGCTTTAACAAATACAAATGACGAACAAACAATTGGTTATGGCAAAGATAGCCATTGTCAAAATGCCGCAAATCTTATCAAACATACAATCAAACGCGACGATGCGGATATCCACTTCATGGTTGGTGGAACACAGACCAATATCGCTGTCATTACAGCTATCTTAAAACACCACCAAGGCACAATCTGTGCAGAAAGCGGACATATTAATGCACATGAAACAGGTGCACTTGAATCCGTAGGACATAAATGTCTAATACTACCCACATCCAACGGTAAAATCACAGCCGAGCAAGTTGATACACTGCTTATTAACCACTACAACGATGCTAGTGCAGAACACACTGTACAACCAGGTATTGTATACATTTCCTTTCCTACTGAAAGTGGTACCCTATACAGCAAACAAGAACTTACAGATTTATACAACATTTGTCAAAAGCATAACATCCCACTCTTCATCGATGGCGCAAGACTAGGTTATGGTCTTATGGCCAAGAAAAATGATGTGACCTTTGAAGATATCGCAAATCTATGCGATGTATTCTACATCGGTGGCTCAAAAGTTGGTGCCTTATTTGGCGAATGTATCGTCATTCTCAATGAACGATACAAAAAAGATTTCCGCTACTCCATCAAACAACACGGAGGAATGCTAGCCAAAGGTAGACTGCTCGGCATTCAATTTGAGGAACTCTTCAAAGAAAATCGTTATCTAACAATCTCAAAACACGCTATTGATATGGCAGAGCTACTTGTAGAAGGTTTCCTATCAAGAGGATATACTTTCTACTTCCCTGCCGAAACCAACCAACTATTCCCAATTTTCGAAAATACAAAGCTAGAAGAACTTTCCAAAGAGTTTGCCTTTACCCCTTGGGCAAAGATTGATGAAACACATACTGCTGTACGCTTTGTGACATCCTTTGCGACAAAGCGCGAAAACGTTGAATACCTACTAACAAAAATATAGTTGCGATTACGCAACTATATTTTCTTTATTCATGAATTGAAATGACTGTACCATCATTCTTCCAGATACAATTTTCGTGTACCAAGCCTCTTACACAAGATGTTGGATATACACGGGAGTTTCTACCAATCACAGTACCAGGGTTGAGCACAGAATTACATCCTACCTCAACATGATCTCCAAGCATTGCGCCAAACTTCTTAAGACCTGTATCAATTCGATGATTATCTTCATGAATCGTGACAGGTTTCTTGTCACTCTTCACATTTGATGTAACAGAGCCTGCTCCCATATGAGAATAATATCCTAAGATAGAATCACCGACATAGTTATAGTGCGGTGTTTGAACATGGTCAAATAGAATTACATTCTTTAACTCACAACTATTTCCTACGACACAATCTGCGCCAACTAACGCCGCGGATCTGATGAATGCACAATGACGTACTTCTGTACGTGGTCCAATAATGCATGGTGCACCAATATAGGCCGATGGAAATACTGTGGCTGTCTTATGAATCCAAACATGTTCAGATACTTCAGTATATTCTTCCTTGTCTAATCCTTCACCTAATTTTAGAATGAGGTCCTTAATTCCAGAAAGAGCTTCCCATGGATATGTAAACTGTGATAAATACTCTTTCGCAGCTGTGTGTTCTAAATCATACATCTCGTTAATACGGTACATAAACCCTCCTAGTTTGTAGAATTATCGTAAGTTCCCTCAGGTAGTGTTTCCTGGGAAATAATTTCATCATTCAAAATCTTATCAATCTCAGTATTAATAAAGTCTACTTGATTTTGGTACAGGTATACAACGGATAATACTTGATCCGGTGCGGATGCACAGTATTCGTTACCAGTATCACCATCAAGATGATACTTCACAATATTCCATTGGATATTCTGATCCAACTGTTTCTTACATAATGCATAAATAGAATCTGTAGAAACATTTGTTAAGAACTTACCCTGTAAGGCTTCTAGAACATTATTAATCGAACTAATCAACTCAGGACTTAATAGCTTATGAATAATCGCAGACAGTACGATTTGTTGGTGAAGGTTACGATCAAAGTCACCATTCGGCAGTCCATAACGTTCACGTACATACTCTAATGCTAGTTCTCCATCAAGATGTAATGTACCCTGTGGATATGTGCGTCCTGTAAATGTCGCAGTAAATTCAAATGGATTATCAATATCAACACCATTGATTGAATTGATAATATCTTCAAATGTTGTGAAGTTTACCAACATGTAGTAATTCACATCTGTACCAAGTAAGTTACTAGCACCCTTTAATGTATTTTGAATACCACTTAATCCTAGATGCGTTAACTTATCCTTCGAGTTTTGATATGCCGGGTTTTGAATATAGGCATCACGTGGTAAGTTGGAAATCAAAATCTGATGTGTATTCGGATTTACTGTTACCGCAATATCAACGTCCGTTCTACCCTCTAAACTTAAATCACCCGGTTGGTCATTACCCGCAATAAAGATTGTAAATGGCGTATTCGCAAGATTGGTCTTGTCTTCTGTTACTTGTGTCGTTTCCACCTTACGGAAATAACTGCCAATCAGCTTTGTGTCTGTCTTAAAGTTCTTAAATTCATCTGTCTCTAAAACAGTTGATAAATAAGAATCACTCAATAATAGTACATCACCTTGATTGGTATATAGGTTCTTTACAGCTGACTGAACAGAGCTACTATTCACTGTCTTTAGATTATCATTCTTTAAATCCACACTTAACTGTTCTAGTGTGTAATTCTGGTTATTTCCATCTACACCAATTGCCGTAATAAATGTCGCATTCTGATATTCCGCCAACTTCATACTTTCTTTGTATTCAGAGTTAGCGAATGTATCTTTATGTTTTGCTTTATACGCATCTGTCATAACATAGATGCCAATTCTAACTTCATTACCCAAAACAGAGGAGAAAATTTTACTAAGACGATCCGTATAGTACGGTAGTGCAATATTGACGATAATCAGCGCTACCGCAAGCACTGTATTCACTACCTGCGCAAAAATATTACTAGGTCTTACCTTAGATGTTAACAAGAACGTTAACCAGTCAATTACCGCAAGGGCGAGTACAGCGATAAATTTCCACTTTGTTGGAAAC
>CALEMV010000323.1 GCA_937910655.1 uncultured Solobacterium sp. | reverse complement strand
ACAGTAAAGGCCGTTTTATCGTCTTTGGGTTTTAGTCGTCATGAAATTTCACGCTTTAAATTCTCGGCATATCAGATGTATTTAAATGGAGAACCTGTGATGGTCAACCAAGTTGTACATACAACAGATGTTCTAATGATTGAAGAATTGAATCTAGAAACATATCCACTTCATCCAAGTGTCATGCGACCAGACATCTTGTATGAAGATGAAGATATTGTGATTGTGGATAAACCTGCAGGCATACCATCTCATCCGAGTCATCTTCATTTAACGGATGATATGGGAACAATTCTAAGAGATTATTACCAAGATGAGCACTTTGTGATTCGTCCAATTGGACGATTAGATAAAGATGTATCAGGTATTATGATTTATGCGAAAAATCAACTCTCTGCCGCAAGATTAACAGCACAAAGGAAAGATGGAATCCTTCAAAAGCACTACTACGCGATTGTTGAAGGACAACTAGAAGATAAAGCTACACTAATTTTTTCCTTGTTGAAGGAAGATGGGCAAATGATACAATCCTTCAATCAAGGTGGAAAACAATGTATTACAGAATATGAAGTAATGAAAAGGTATCAAACAGAGTGTCTGATAGAAGTACATTTACAAACGGGAAGAACACACCAGATACGTGCTGGTTTTGCGGGGATTGGTCATCCACTCTGTGGGGATACGTTGTATGGTGGTAGTACACAATGGATCAAACGACCAGCATTACATTGTGCAAGAATTGAATTTATACAACCCTTTACCAAAGCGAAGATTATTCTAGAATCACCATTACCAGAAGATATGAAAAGAAAGTAGTTAGACTACTTTCCCTTGTTTGTAATATTGAATCATTTCAGTTGTAAGTGAGGCATTATCTAGACTGTTAATCTCTTCCTCACGGTCTGCCCACCGTGCAACACGTAACTCATTTTCATCCATCTGGATAGGAGAATCACCATGTGCTTTACACCAGAATCCAAAAAGTAATGTGGATGAGAAGGACCATGGTTGTGATTTATAGTATTGAATATCGGTTACATCTAGACCAGTTTCTTCTTTTACTTCACGCTTTACGGTTTCTTCGATTGTTTCGCCAATTTCACAGAAACCGGCAACGAGTGCATAACTTTGGTAGTGACCATGCGCATACTTCGTTACGAGAATCTGATCTTTTTCATTGGTGATACCAACGATAACAGCAGGTGAAATCTTAGGATATACAATATTTGAGCAATGTGGACAACGCATCGCTCTTTCTTTTTTGTCGAAATCCATCGGATGACCACATTTACCACAATACTTATTATCCTGAATCCAACGATAAAGATGCCAAGCTGTGATAGCCGCAAAACCTAACATTTGATTTTCAAAGGTACGCATCGCACGGAAGGATACCTTAATATGATCAAGACTTGTTAAGTCAGCGAGAAAGAATTTTATATCGTCGATAGAAAATAGATAATAACAACTACTTTCCTGGGAAATTTCATGATAGCGATAAAAGTGATGTTCGTCTTTCATTAAGACTTGGTCTTCTTCAAAAGAGAAGATAATATCATCATTGGCAGGCGTAACACCTGTTTGAAACGCATTCTTATAAACGTGTGGGTAGATATCTTGTATCATCTTATGACCTCCTGGAAATAAGAAATGGTCCTTATCGGACCAACAATAATATTATAGAACAAAAAAATTTTAATTGTAAGACTATTAAATTTAAAAGCGGATGCTATAGTAAAGGTGCGAAGAGAAGTACCCTAGAAGAAAGGATAAGGAGGTACGAGCTCATGAAGGAAGTGTTACTCAATTACAGTTTACGCTCCAACATTTAACAAAATGATCGTTAAATGAAATGTTTCTCAAGAAAAGTTGAGGACAGACCAATGGACAATTTAAATTAAAATAGAATATAAAAATAATTTGTGAATAACAAATTATTCTGAAATCCGTATTTCAGTAGCGAAGTATCGCAAAAAAAGATAATGTAGCAAATCTATAGCATCAAGAAAGGTCTCGCCAAAATAAACCGTTAGAATGAAACAGCAGGGTTTAATCGAGACCTTTTGTTATGTCTATGTAGCAATGTACGTTTAAGGTTTATAATATTTATTTGCATTGCAATATGAATTATATATGAAAAATATAAATGAAAGGAGTGAAATTAATGGCAAATAAAGAAAATATGACACTGCGAATCGATCATGATATTAAAGTACAGGCAACGAAGTTATTCAAATCTTTAGGGCTTGATATGAGTACTGCTACTGGAATTTTCTATCGACAAGCATTACAACATCATGGACTACCATTTGATGTGAGAATCGAAGAGCCAAATATAGAGACATATGCAGCGATGGAAGATGCCACAAAGAGAAGAGATTTAAATGGTCCTTTCGATAGCGTTGAAGAACTGATGGAGTCATTAGATAGTTAAATAGATTTATATAAATAAACTATCAGAAGAGGCTGTATTAAAAAATTGTAAGGAATACATGCATGAATGAGAAATGATATGCGTATTTATTTGTTTAAATATGTATTAAAAGCAGCACATAAAACCAGAATCGTTGAATATGCTGCTTTTAAAGGGCTATGACTGTATAGAAACTTATGTCATTGATTCTTTACAGGTTTGTCTTATTTATGCGATTGAAATAAGAATCGAATGACATAGATGGAAGTGATACATGGCAGGACTACTGGAAGTGGAATGGCAAAGAAGATTGGGGTAATAAAGCCAAATATTATGACAGCTAGTATATGGTATGCAATGATTGCAATCTGTTTAAATTGAATCTGTTGATTTAGTTTTGCGGACGTTTGAATTGCGAATACTAAATCACTTAAACGTTTACGCGTTAATATAATATCGTTATCTTCAGAATCTAAATTCTGGCTAATACCAAATTGAACATTTACATCAGCGGTAGATGAAGAGATAGAGCCATCGACATTTGCGTACATACTGATAGAGTCATGCGAGCATGATTTTATCAGATTTTCTTTTTCATTCATGTCTACGTTTGCATGAATGTTTTTAATCTCACAATTTTTTTGAATATATTGAATTTCTTCATCATTTCCACGTGCAAATAAATGTACATCTGTTAGTTCTTTAAGTGAATGGATGGCTTGTATACTATTTGGGACAATTGGCTTTTGCATAGCGATTAAACCTAGTACTTGTTCTTCCCCAATTAGGATAAAAACTTTCTTTCCTTGCTCTACAAGTTCATCAATCTTTTGTCTTATGGTTGGGTTAATGATATCTGTATAAGATAAATCATGAACATTACATAACTGATAGGTATTTTGAATTGTATCGCTTTGATGTGCCTTTTGAAAATTTGTTAGAACACTTAGGTTTACAGAAGAAATCTTTTGTGATTTTAAGTAACGTGTAATCGCTCTAGAGTAACTGTCATGTCGTTTGTTGGATAGTGTATATGCAATATAGCGCATGGTATTTAAATCTGTATCATCGACAGGAATAAAATCAGTTACCTCTGGTTTTGAACCAATCAATACATCATCTTGTTCAAGGAATAATGTTTCTGCTTTGCCTGCTGTCTCTAATGCGTCCACATTACGGAATAGTACATGGTTCTTAGCAGCGTGGATTGCCTTTTCTAATACTTCTTTTTCTGAGGCAATTGTTAGTGCGTTCATTGCAACAGATGCTAGTACTGCAATAGAAATACTGATTGCTATAGAGAATGACTTACCAACTAAAATCCAACCAAAGAATAAAATGATAGCTGTAATAATCGAATATAAGAATAAGTATTTTGAGAAGTTCTTAAATGGTGAATCAAAGGATTTATCGTTCGCTGTTTCTTTGGCAAGTTTTGCAAACTGTAATAGTGTTGTCTTTTCGCCAATCTTCTCTACCTTAATCTGTAGAGAACCTTGTAAACAACGTGTACCTGCATAAACATAAGAACCTTCGGACTTTGTGATGTTTGATTGTACACCTGTCAGTGTAGATTCATCGACAGATGCGTATCCTTCTACGACGATACCGTCGCAAGGAATGTTTTCATTAGGTCTAATAATCAAAATCTGATTCTTTTTGAGCTGGCTTGTTTCTTCAATGACTTCACCTGTCTTATTGAATACGGCTGTATTTTCTGGAATATATTGTTTTATATTCAACGAAGTAGAAGAACATTGTTGCATGTACTTTAGATATTTTGTTTTATAGATGTTTGTACCAAGTATTGCAATCATTGAAATGATAAATGGATATGCATTTGCAGTATTTTGAGTTGTTAGATAAATACCGTATAAAAATGTAATCAAAACGGCAATACTACCAATCGTAGCAGAAGATGGATTTCCCTTTTGAATTTCCTCTTTTGCATGCATGAATATGAAACGACCAACATATAGGGAATATAGAGAGAATATTAGTCCAATCCAAGGCGTTATATGCATGATCCATAGAATTGCTAGTAGAATCACTTCAACCACAAAAATAAACAAGATACGGTAATTGGGTTTGATTGAAACTTTATTATCCTGTGGTATCAGCATATCCGAAGTTGGAATCTCACGTGTATATGCTTGGTATCCGCATGCTTTGATTTTTGCAATAATGATATCTGCTGTAATAATCGATGGATCAAACTCGACAGTCACATTGCGGTCGCTTAAAGCAACCGTTACTGCAACGATTCCTTGCGTATTCATTAAGTGTTGATAGATGGTATCAGCACTTGCATTCAAATACAGATTTGCGACTGAAAATGTTTGTCTGATTGTTTCCATGGATATCCTCTGTTATATTTTACAAAATTATCAACAGAATAGGAATGTAAATTCTGTGATAGATAAAAGAAAACACATGGAATCCATGTGTTCATGATACAAATTATCTTCCGCGGAAACTGAAGACTACGATGATGGCGCTGACTACTAGTTGCACAATCGATCCTGGTAATACACCAAGCGTATCGTAAATGACAAGTAGAAGACGTGGTACTTTAAAACTGCCATTTAGATTTCCAGTTAGATATAGAGCTAGAAGTACAGCTGCGTATAGAAACCAAATTGTACCGAAGATGATACCAGCCCAATCTTTTCTCTTCTCCATAATTTTGTTCCTCCGTAAAGAATTATACCATTCTTATCGCATATACAAACTAGTTTTTGTATATATTAACAATACAAATGTTATTTC
>CALEMV010000322.1 GCA_937910655.1 uncultured Solobacterium sp. | reverse complement strand
GGGCTCGGAGATGTGTATAAGAGACAGGGAATAGAGATAATATGGACAAAGAAAATGCGATTGAAGTCAGAGAAATGTCAAAAACATTTAAGGTTCAGTCAGATAGGGCCAACTCATTAAAAGCTTTGTTAGTTGTAAAAAGAAAGAATCGTGTAGAACAGCATGAGGTTTTAAAAAATATTAACTTAGATATAAAAAAGGGCGAAACTGTTGCATTGATTGGAACAAATGGATCTGGAAAATCAACCCTGTTAAAGTTGATGACAAAGATTATCTATCCAACAGAGGGGACGATTAAAACTCAGGGAAAGTTAACATCACTTCTTGAATTGGGCGCAGGTTTCCATCCAGATTTTTCCGGTAGAGAAAACATATATTTTAATGCATCGATTTTTGGGCTAACAAAAAAAGAAATTGATAAACGTATTGACTCCATCATTGAATTCTCTGAATTAGAAGCATTTATTGATGAACCTATTCGTACCTATTCTTCCGGTATGTACATGCGTCTTGCGTTCTCGGTCGCAATTAATGTAGATGCAGAAATATTACTAATCGATGAAATTTTAGCTGTGGGAGATCAACACTTCCAGGACAAGTGTTATGCTAAACTGAGTGAACTAAGTGCCTCTGATAAGACGATTGTGATTGTTTCACATAGTTTGGATGTTGTTAAGAAGCTTTGTTCTCGTGCTATTTGGGTATATAAAGGTAGCATTCGTTTAGATGGTGCTCCTGCATATGTCATTAGTGAATATCTAAAACAATCAGCAATCGATAATAAAGAGAAGAAAAAGGAAGCAATCAAACTAGGTACTGCTGAATCTAGAGGAGCAACCTTTATTGATAAGCCAATTGATTTTACTTATGTTAATGAGAAGACAAAAGAGTTAAAAATTAGTGGATGGTCCATCAGCGATAATCCAAATAGCCATTGTGAAGTTTGTATTGGTAAAACATTGATAGCTACCAATCCTGAGTCTAGAAAAGATGTGTTCGAAGTATATGCGCAGGATTATGCTGGCTTCATTGATGTGGATACAATTGGGTGGTATGCTACTGTAGATCCAAATGATTTTAGAGATCAAGTAGATGAAGCGGGAAATTTGTATATTACATCTAAAGTTATCTTGGAAGATGGAAAGGTAATCGCAGAGGCGAAAGTAACGGTATTTGTCGAGGATTAAAGAAATGTTCAATGAAATTTATCAATACAGAGAGTTATTAAAAACAAATATCAAAAAAGAAATTAGAGGAAAATACAAAGGATCATTTCTAGGTGTCTTATGGAGTTTTATTAACCCATTATTACAAGTAATGGTATACGCGATTGTATTTCCATATTTAATGCGTGGCACAGGGGATGATTATATTGTCTATCTAGCGACAGGTATTATTCCGTGGACATTCTTCCAGTCCACCGTGGTTGCATGTATGGCAAGTGTAAAAGTGAATGCTGGTATTATTAAAAAAGTATATTTTCCGCGTGAGATTCTGCCAATCTCAATTGTAATGAGTGGTCTAATCAACTTCTTTATATCATGCATTATTATACTCATCTTTTGTCTAGCCTACGGCTTAGGTGTGAGTTGGCATCTTATTTTCATTCCAGTGGTAGCCTTGTTACAAGCAATTTTAACATTAGGGTTTGGCTTTGCATTAGCAGCGCTTACTGCATATGCTCACGACTTAGAATATATCGTAAACTTCTTATTAACATTAGGTTTTTATGGAACACCTGTTGTTTATAAGTTAGAGATGTTTGCATCTAACTCATTTTTGATTACTTTAGTACGTTATAATCCATTAACTCTTGTTTTGAATGGTTATCGTTCAGTATTTTTATACCATCAAATACCAGCACTAAATGGATTACTTATTTTAGCTGTAATGGCGTTTGCTATATTATTTATTGGTTATTCTATCTTTGAAAAGTTAGAAAAAGGTTTTGCAGAACAGTATTAATTGAATCTGTGTAGAATCGATACAAAATCGATAAATACACAGATTTTTTATATGATAAGATTAAAGTGATTGAAAGTGAGTAAAGATGTGTATGAAGTATAGATTCGAAAG
>CALEMV010000321.1 GCA_937910655.1 uncultured Solobacterium sp. | reverse complement strand
ATTCTGGCGATTGTAGAATAAAGTAGAAAGAAGGAATTATTATGGCAAAAGAATTAAAGTATGGTAAAGATGCACGCCAACTCATGTTGGATGGTGTTAATAAATTAGCAGATGCAGTAAAGGTAACTTTAGGCCCAAAGGGCAGAAATGTTGTATTAGAGAAGTCATTTGGTTCTCCAGTAATTACGAATGATGGTGTCACAATTGCTAAGGAAGTAGAACTTGAAGATAAGTTTGAAAACATGGGTGCTAAGTTAGTTTATGAAGCAGCCAATAATACAAATGAACTAGCAGGTGATGGTACCACAACTGCAACAATCCTAACCCAGTCAATGATTACAGCTGGTCTTAAAGCAGTGGAAAAGGGTGCAAACCCAGTACTCATGCGCGAGGGTATTGAAAAGGCAGCACATGTTGTGGCAGATGCTTTATTAAAGAACTCTCACCAAGTCACAACCAACGATGATGTAAAGAATATCGCTACTATCTCATCAGGATCGGAAGAAATTGGCAAGATTATTGCGGAAGCGATGGAAAAGGTTGGTAATGATGGTGTTATCAACGTGGATGAATCACGTTCCTTCGAAACAGTCTTAGAGATGACAGAAGGTATGCAGTATGACAAAGGCTATGTTTCCCCATACATGGTAAGTGACCGTGATAAGATGGAAGTATCCATGGATAACCCATATATCTTGGTAACAGACCAAAAGATCAATACAATTCAAGAAATTCTACCGGTCTTGGAAGAAGTTGTTAAAATCAATAAGCCATTACTTCTTATCGCAGATGACTATGACAATGAAGTGATGAGTACATTAATCATCAATAAGTTACGCGGTACATTCAATGTTGTAGCGACAAAGGCACCTGGTTTTGGTGATGATGCAAAGAATCAATTAGCAGATATTGCAGTTTTAACAGGTGCTAACTTCTTTGCGAAGGATTTAAATATGAACTTAGCAGATATGACAATGAATGATTTAGGTTCTGCTAAGAAAGTAGTGGTAAGCAAAGATAAGACAACAATCATCGATGGTGCAGGTGATAGTGTTGAAGTTGCTAAACGTGTATCTGAAATTAAAGCAGCAATCGAAAATGCAAAGTCTGATTATGATAAGAAGAGACTAGCAGAAAGACTAGGTAAACTTACAAATGGTGTTGCCTTGATCAAGGTTGGCGCTACAACAGAAACAGAACTTAAGGAAAAGAAGTTACGCATCGAAGATGCGCTAAACGCAACAAAGGCTGCGGTTGAAGAAGGCGTTGTGACTGGTGGTGGACTTGCATTAGTGCAAGCGTATAAAGATGTACGTACCACATTAAAGTCAGATATAGTGGATGTACAGCGTGGTATCAATGTTGTGTTAGACGCACTTAAGATGCCAATCATGCAGATTGCTGAAAACGCTGGCTTTGATGGCAATGAAATCTATGAACAGCAGTTAGCAGCGAAAGAAAATTATGGTTTCAACGCAAAGACAGGCGAATGGGTTGATATGTATGAAGCAGGTATCATCGATCCTACGAAGGTAACTCGCTCTGCACTATTAAATGCTGCAAGTATTTCTGGCTTATTTATTACAACAGAAGCAGCAATTGCTAAGCTTCCTGAAAAGGAAATTCCAGTACCTCCAGCAATGGGTCAGTATTAAAAGTATATTTAGCTTTAATAAATAGATAAAATACAACAGAGCATAACTTAATAAGGTGAGTTGTGCTCTTTTCTAGGTTTTGATGAATCATCGATAATATATTTAAGTATGTATATTTTTAATGGTTATCACATTATTAGTAACCATAATAAATCTTCATGGCAATCGTAGATATAAATGAATGGATTTTATTGTTCACTGGTACCTTAAAATTTTAAAAAAGTATATTATTAGTTTGAAGAGGATATTTA
>CALEMV010000320.1 GCA_937910655.1 uncultured Solobacterium sp. | reverse complement strand
CATCATCACAGATGATGGACAAAACCTATTCTCCCCAGGTGATAAACCAGCCGAGAATATTCGTTTCTTATTATTCATCTGTGCATTTATCCGTGCAGTTGACACTTACCCTCTTCTACTTAGAATGAGTGCTTCGTGTACAGGTAATGATCATCGCTTGGGTGCTAATGAAGCTCCTCCAGCAATCATTTCCATCTATTTAGGAAGTTATATCGAAAATATCCTCTATGATATCTATACAAAAAATCGTAAGAAACCAATCACCCAAGAAGAGAAGACAGCCTTTAACCCTGTGACAGGTTTATCTTATATTCCTCACGATAACACAGACCGCAATCGTACATCCCCACTTGCCTTTACAGGTAATAAGTTTGAGTTTAGAATGCTTGGCTCTTCAATGAGTGCATCCTTCTCCAACACAGTGCTTAACGCCATCATGGCAGAATCACTCAATCAGATTGCGGATGAATTAGAAGGGATCAAGTATATCCAAGACATCCGTGAAAAAGCATTAACAATCTGTCGGAATTTGATAGAGAAACATAAGAGAATTCTATTCTCTGGTGATGGATATAGTGATGAATGGGCAAAGGAAGCAAAGCGTAGAGGCTTACCAAATGTGAAGAGTTTTATTGAGTCTACAGAAGTACTCAACGACCCTTCTGTTATTAACCTTTTTACTTCCTTAAATATCTACTCCGAAAAAGAACTCGCTGCTAATCGTATCATTCTACAAGAACAATATGAGAAAATCATGGGTATTGAAGTTCGTACAATGATTGAGATGGCACGCAAAGACATCCTTCCTTCCCAAATCGCAGAACTTAAGTTCTACAATGATACTATCAACTCAAGTGGTAAGAATACACCAAAGTTCATCCGTGACCACGCTAGAACTATTTCGACATTGATTGATCAAACATACCAAGCAATTCAATCATTAGAAGATGCTTGGCAAAAAGTAACTACGATTGGCAATACATTTGAGGTTGGTCAAAATATCTACTACAAGATCAATCCTCTCATGGACAAACTTAGGGCATCCGTAGATGCATACGAAAAAATCGCAGCTAGAGAATTCTACAAATTACCATCATACGAAGATATCTTATTCAATATATAAAGAAAACTGCATGGCACCCTTCCTTCGTTTAGGATGAGTAACCACTGCAGTTTTTTATTGTATTGTGATATTTTTCTTATCCAACTGTCGATGGATAAACTCGCTTACTAATACAAAGATAACTGAGAAGACTGGTACACCAATAAACATGCCAACGATACCAAATAACGCACCACCAATAATGATAGCGAACATGACATATAACGTTGGTAAGCCAACTGCTCCACCAAGGATACGCGGGCCAATAATATTACCATCTACCTGTTGTAGGATTAGAATAAAGATTGAAAATTCCAACGCTTTAAATGGATCAACCAATAATAGAATCAGAATACTTGGAACCGCTCCTAAGAATGGACCAAATACAGGAATCATATTTGTAACACCAACAACAACACTAATCAGTGGTGTATATGGCATCTTCATAAATGACAGGATAATATAACAGAGGATTCCAATAATTAAAGAATCTACCGCTTTACCAGCAACGAAACTATTGAATGTATTAATTGTTAAACGAGTTGTTCTTAAGATACCCTTTGTCGTCTTCTCTGGAAGAAGCGCGTATAACACTTTCTTCATTTGACGTTTGAGATTTACCTCATCCAGAAGAATATATAATGCGATAATCATGCCAATCAAGAAGTTCATCACACTCTTAGCGAAAATAACACTGTACATTAAGATGGCATTCAAACTACTTGCAAGATTAGATACCCAATCTCCCAACATACTGACACCCTTATCAATAACAGGGTTTAAAGTTTTAAGTAAATCATCGCTAAAAAAGTTGTTAGACTCAAAGAAGTTACGAGCAGAATCGACATATCCCTCAAAAGAGGACAGGAAGGTTTGGATAGAAGAAATCATCTGTGGAATAAGAATGGAGAAAAATACAAACAACATGATAATTCCGATAAATAGTGCTCCAAAGGAAGCGATAATCTTCTTTGTACGTGGCTTTAGTTTTGTCTTCCCTAACCAACTATATTCAATAATCTTTCGCAGCGGATTCAACAAGAAAGCAATTCCAATTCCATAAATAAATGGTGAAAGTGCCACAAAGATTGCCTGTAGAACGCCAAACAAAGGCTCAACATTATTTATCAACGTATAAAAC
>CALEMV010000319.1 GCA_937910655.1 uncultured Solobacterium sp. | reverse complement strand
GTGTTAATTCATGTTTTACTTCTACATGATTATCTACAATCAAAATTGGCCATGGGGTATTTTCTTCCTTCATGTCCACTTTTGATTGCACTTCGTAAGCTAGTTGCATTTCTTTTCCTTGATAATCATTTGTAGAATATGAATAATAGATTTCTTCTGCCGAGGAATCAATCCAACTAAGTGCATTCATGTAATAACCATAACGCTGATTCATACTTGGATAAGATGATATCTTTGCAAGGTAATCTTCATCAAATAAACCATTATGAACTGGAAAGCCAGGATAATTCTTTCCACTACATCCAATGACGTAAGTAACTTCTTGTTTTTTTACTGGATGTGTTAAATCTGTCACGGTGCAGATTGCGTCTGTAAACACAGCACTATCTGAATGAATCCCCTGTAACATATGCATGACGAAAGGAATATTTTCCACAGTCTGTTTTTCACTTGTTAAAATGGACTGTAAAACATTACGTAATTGTCTTCCTTCTTTGAGTTCATGTTTATTCTGTAAAATCTTTTGGTTACGAATGATTTCAAACGCATTCATTAACATTTCTTCGAATGTTGATGCTTGTATTAAACTATCTAAGTCCTGTTGGATATGATTGAATAACTCATCTGCACGTTCTTCAAAGTATGCATAACGTGTAGCTTCCTTTTTAAATACTTCCGATTCCTTCAAAGACTGTGATAAATGTGTCGGACATTCTACATCTACCAACACTTGGTCTAGATATTTGAGCACCGTAAATAATGAACTACTCTTCTTTTGGTCATCTACACCAAAGGCGTCGATATATAAAGCTTTCATTAAAGCTTCTTTATTCTTTTGATACGCAAGATTCACTAATGAAACATAACGTTGAATGAGTCTAGCAGACACATCATGATGAACAGTCGAAAATGGTATCTCATATCTTGCGAATACTTGTTGTACAACTGGATACTGTGTCTTCCATGAAGTAAGCACTAAATTACATGGTCTACGATATGTTGCGATATCTTGTGCAATCGCTTCAATTTCACGTCGTGTACTGAGTGCATAGCGTAAATGTTTTTGCCCTGTTGTTGTGTCTGTTGATTTTGTTTTATCTTTGAGTTGTTCTAAAATTTCTACATAGTATGGATCTGCCTCAAAGAAAGGATATACTTCAACATCATCTTGCTGCAATTTCTGGATTGCGGCCTTTTTATTCTCTACATTCTCTTTTTCCACAAATGGAATTTCTAATAGAATGCATATGATTTCCTTTAATTCCTTTTCCTGTTCGTTTGTCTCGGGTAAAGAATCAACTTGAATATTGCCTTGAATACACTCTAATACAAATTGAAAAATCTCCTGAATGAATGCAGGATAGTCAAACATTTTTTGATAAATTGGAAACGCATCACTTCTCTTTTTTAATGTATGAGAGATCTTTAGTAGTGCTGCATGTTTGTCTGTATGTTTCTCTCCTAACGCAACAGAAAGCGGAACTGCTAGTACATCTTTAACAACACCATGATTATGCTTTGCAAGATCTTCATAAATATACTC
>CALEMV010000318.1 GCA_937910655.1 uncultured Solobacterium sp. | reverse complement strand
CTTCTTTGTTTTACGTGTAAAAAGATTAGAAACCACGTCTTCGTGTAATGAAGAAAACTTTTCCATCGATATCGCTTTCTTTAATCGTTCCAAATTCTCTGCTATCACTTGTGTCTTCTCTGTAATCATTTAGAACAAAGATCTCTCCTTCTGGAACAGTTAGTGGATATTGCTTGTCTCCTTTTGCGGTAAGAGAATTTGTGCTTTCAGCTGGTTGCATTCCATTTACCGTCAGTATTCCTTCTTTTGTAATATCCACCTCTTGTCCAGATTTTGCGATCACTCGATAGAGTCTGTTTTTATATATTACTACATCGCTCAATTGAATATCTTTATCATACTTCTCTACTACAACTAGGTCCCCGTCTTTAATGGACGGGAACATGTTGTTGTCGTAGTATATCGTGGCTGTTACCACAAATTTATTTAAAAGTACCAGAGCGACGCATGTAATCAAAATTCGTTGGATAAATCCCCATATTTGTTTATTTTTCTTTTTACTCTCTATTTTTGTCATTTAATTTTCTTCCATCTTTTTCTTTTTCTTGATTAACAAGAATATGATGCCACCGATCACAATCAGTGCAATTCCAATTTGTGATAGTTCAACATTTGTTGGAACAACCATTCCTTTAGTATTTACAAACTTGATTTCAGTGGAAGCAGCCTCTTCAGCGATTTCGGTAGTGATTTCTTTTCCTTCTTGCTTACTATCTTGCTTGCCGATCACTTCTACAGTTGTTGCATAATCGTTTTCATCTTCTACAACATTGGCTTCTTTGATCCATGTTCCTTGAGCAAATCCTGATAATGTAGCCTTTTCACCATCTGCAAGTTTAAAGCTGTAGTATCCTTCAGCGTCCGCCGTTAATTCGCTATGGTTTCCAGCTGTATCAATCAGTGTTAGGTTGCCAGTGTATGGATTATCGTTATTATCCGTTAATTTAGCCTTGAAGTTGAATTTATCGTTCTTATTTCCTGCGTTTCCTCTTACATCTTTCGATACGCTAATGATTTGTGCTTTTTCGTTATTGCATGTCATATAGATGTAATCTTCTTGCTTAGGATTCATCCACTCTGTTGAATAAGCAATTCCAACTTCCCTGTTTTCAGTTGACGTACCTGTCATATCATTGTTCCAGTTTGGAATATATCCGTCAGATTCTTCTTCTGTAACCATGATATCAGCATACTTTGGAATGCCTGCGACTTCTACATTTTCTCCATTCTTTAGCGTAAATGAGAACACAGTGACATCTCCTTGATATTTGACGGTCTTTCTTGTTTGTTCTCCATCTTCATCCGTATGAATGAGTGTAATAACATCTTGTGAACGCAAGCCTCGAATGCTTCCTGTAAACTCGAAATCTTGGCTAGAAGATGAATTTGTAAGGTTCTTTGCGTATGTTGCTGAGTATACATCTGTAATATCGTTTGTTAATACTGCTCTATTTGTTTTGCCAGTCTTAGCTGTATAAACCTTTGAAGTGAAATCTTGATTTGTTTTACCGCCTTCATTGTTGATGAGGCTATCATCTTCGAAGATCTTGATTGATGGTGTGCAAACGATCTTGTAATCATCCACCAAGGACTTAACATCTGTTTCTTTCACCTTATATTTGACTTGATCAACACCTTCAAAGACAAACTTCATTGCGATTGTTTTCGAAATGTTTGTTGCTACAGAAGCTAAACCATTTTCGTCAGATCTGAAACGCTCTTCGTATTGAGTTGCCTGGTTTACATATTTATATTCCGTATTAGGCGTTAAGCCACTAAACTCTACAGTGACACTAAAGTATGTATCCTCATGTGTTCCAGTATATGTTTCTGGTAAATGCTTTTCAACCACAATCTCTGTTGTGTTGCCAGTTGTTGGTGGGGCATCCTTCTTATTTGTGAATATAGCTTCTTTATCAGTATCTAATACTCCTGATGTATTTGTTGCACTTACTTGTGCCCAACCAGTCTGTGGCTGTTCTGTAATTTCATAATTGATGTTTGCTGGTAATTCAATTTCCATTGATGCATTTCCATTGATTCTCACAACTGCTTCTCCATTATTGAAGATTACATTGCCAATTCTTTTAACACCAGAAACACCTTCACCTGTTAAT
>CALEMV010000317.1 GCA_937910655.1 uncultured Solobacterium sp. | reverse complement strand
ATCTGGTCCTTCGCCTTCTGTGATATATGTCGTTTTTACACCGTAAATCTGTTCTATTTTTTTCATATGTCTTTATATTTTAATCGATATTAATGAAATTTTCACCCATTAATGCACGTTTATGCTGGAGTATTTTCATTTGTTTTCTTTGGTTTTTGTGTCTTGGCATCATGCCAGATTCTAAAACATACACCTTCAGTGAGATTTTCTGCTGCTACACGATATCCATAGGTTGTTACTACACGGTGAACAATGGATAAACCTAAACCAAATTGGCCATCCGTTCCCTTTTCATAGCGATGAAATAATGTGCTCAAGCGGTCTTTTGAAATATTCTTGCCATCATTGATTACGCATAACTCATCTTCTTGTAATGTCACCTTGATATAACTCTTAGAATAACGTAATGCATTATCAATCAAGTTCTCCACAACAATACGCCATGGCTCTTCTTCACCATGGAAGTAAACCTCTTCATCCAGTTCACAGATAAAGCTAATCTCTGGACGAACAACCTTGAGAGATAACAATGCTTTATCAATAATTTTATTCATGTTGAGATGATTACCTTCCTCAACAGTATCTTTTAGATAGTCCATCTTATTGAGGATGATTAGACTCTTAACCTTTTTTTCTAAACGATTTGCATGTTCGATAATAACATCGACAGACTTCTCCAATGTTTCATATGGATAGATACCATCTTTAATCGATTCTCCATATGACTTGATTGTCGCAATTGGGGTCTTTAAGTCATGAGAAATATTTTGAATCATTTCTTCTTTCTCACGATTTTGTTTCTTTAGCTGTGCATTCATATCACGAAGTGCATCCGCAACTTCGCCAATCTCGTCATTACGTTTTACTGCAAGTTCTGCATCTTCTTCATTCTTAATTTTCGCAATATAATACTTAATCTGCGATAACGGTAAGATTAAAGTCGTTACCCATATTAACAACATCACCATAAAGCCAATTACAAAACTAACGTTCAACAGCACAACGCCATTGATTAAACTATCCCGCAAGCGCTGCTGGGCAGCGTTTGACATAACTGTAATCAGTTCACGACCATCATTTAATAATGTCTTAGAATATAAAACAGTATTATCTACAGGGGTATTTGTTCCATCTAATTGATCTTCTGGCGTATAAAAAGAATCCAGTGTACCAGAATATGGAACATTCGCATTTGTCTTCAGTCTTTCCTTTAAAGTCTGATCCATCTTACTTCCATAAATAACAGTGAAAGTATTTTTCTCATGATCAAACAAGTACGCACTGATTGCACCATCTGTCTGTACGAAGTCCAAAGACTGTCCTGGATTTTGATCTGCGTATAGAATTAAGCTTTCTTGTGCACTATGCAAGCGATTATACATTTCCGCTTCGGTAAATCGTTCAATCGATGGCGAAAGAAAGATAATCACGAACATCGCAAAAATCATGATGAAAAGGAAGACCATACTGAGTAACTGTTGCGACAAACTTAACTCACGCAACCACATTCGTATGCGCTTCATTATCCGAGCCTATAACCGAATCCATAAATCGTATGGATACTTAAATTCGGCATTTTCTTTCTAAGTCTACGTAACGTATCATCTACGACACGGTCACTACCAAAATAATTCTCTTCCCAAACTTGAGATAGAATTTGTTCACGTGGGAAGGCAGTACCGCGATTATTCACAAACATCATTAAGAGTTCAAACTCTTTCGTTGTTAAATCAATCTGCTTATCATCTTCGATGACAATTCTCTGTGCTTCATCAATTTCATATCCATCAACTTTGATATGTTCCGCTTCATCTTTATAAATTCGACGAATCAAGTTATTGACACGTAACACAAGTTCTTTTGGAGAGAATGGCTTTGTAATATAGTCATCACTACCCTTTTCCAAGCCAATGATACGGTCAAATTCTTTATCACGTGCAGACATAAAGATAACAGGTACCTCAGAGCGATAGGAACGGATAGCTTCAATGAGGTCAAATCCACTCTTATCGCCTAGCATAATGTCAAGAATCCATAGATGTACATCTTCATCAGAAGTATGAGAATAAGCCTCATCAAAATCCAAATACGAACGTACTTCGTATTCTTCTTTTTCTAGATATCTTTTTACTAATTCATTTAAATCTTTTTCGTCTTCAACGATTGCGATTACTTTTTTCATATTATCACCGCCTTTATTTTATCACAGGTTGGTTTGTTAATGTATCTATGCCACTATTGTACCCTATGAACGCAAAAAAGGGATTACCCCTTTTTTATTTATATCCATGCTTTCTCATCTTCTGATCGAAGATATCGTTAATGATTTTGCTGAGTTGTTCCTTTAGTTCACCCTGCAACTCATCACATTGTTGCGCTTGGGCATATAGTTCTGGATATTCCCTAGCAATCTTTGCAACGGTATCCTTTGTCGCATGACCTCTTACAAAGAAAGGAATCTTATGCATAACCTCATCAGGTACTAATTCAATAATCATCTTTGCTGTCTTATCCATCTTGATTACACTCCTATCTGTTTCAAATAAAACTGTGGTTTATTATACTCCAATTTCACTATGATGCACGTTTACTGCTTCAAAAAAAGCGGAGATATTCCGCTTAGTTAAACCCATATAGTTTTTGCGCAAGCTTATAAATTGCAAGCAATGCACTCTGACCAAACTTACCTGGAAGGTTTACCGCTCTACCAACGAAGGAATAACGCACCTTCTGATAAATCTCTGCATCTGTTTCCTGCATGTACTTCCATAAATCTTCTTTCATCGCAAGATGTTCTGGTGTACCAGATAATGTCGCAAGAACTGAAGTAATTGCGGAGATAATCTCTAAGTAAGAATACATATACTCCGTGCAGTTAGGAATAGACTTATCATACGCACTGAGCGTATCAATCATAATCTTGTTTACACGTAACTGTTGGTCGAGTCTCTTAATCATTACCTTTTCATTTACAGATTGATCATCACGACCAATGAAGTAATGATAAAGATTAATATCTAAGTAATAGAGCTTCTTTACAAATGGTAGAGGTTTAAATACATAGATATTATCTACATAGAATGTATGCTTAGGTAATACCAACTGACTTTCACGCAATACTTCTGTACGATATACGCACGCATGCATGGTCATATACTTACCTGGAGGCATCTTCTTTACATCCTGCCAAGTAAATGTACGGTTAAGCGGTAAATAACCCTTATAGTTAATTACCTTCTTATTCTTTACACCTACTTTGTCATAGATATAGTTACATAGTACTAAGTCAGGAACATTTACAGCATCTTCACCACTATTACTAAACATTTCTAGTTTTTCAAGTAATGTCGCAAGTGCTTCTTCACCAACCCAATCATCACTATCTACAACCTTGAAGAATACACCAGTCGCATTCTTAATACCTGTATTTACAGCTTCACCATGTCCACCATTCTCTTGGTGTACGGCTTTAACAATCGTCGGATATTTTTCAGCTAGGCGATCAGCGATAGCTGCAGTATCATCCTTAGATCCATCATCTACGATAATAATTTCAACTTTTTCACCACCAGTTAATAACGTCTCTACACAGTGCTCCATGTAGTCCTGTGAGTTATAACATGGTACGGCAATACTCAATATTTTCATAATTACCACCTATCTATCGTTACTATTGTAATATGAAAAAAATAATTAGGCTACCACCCTATATCACATGATCATTTAAAAACGACATCAATCACTGATGTCGTTTTACAAACACTGTATAAAATTTATACAATGGATATAACAATTTATAGTGCTGTTATGAACGTTAAGAATCCTAATACAACGCCAAAAGCATTTGGAATAATTAAGATATAATCCTTCTTTGGCTCCTTCGTCCAACCATAAATAACCCAAATTAAACAAGAAACAGCTGCAGTTAGTGGCTGGTGTGGTTGTCCCTTTATACCATTTAAGTTTGCGATAATCTGTGGGATATAAGTGATGAAAACGAAGATTCCAACAAATGCACCAATTGATCCTACGATTGTGTTTATTTTCTTTTTCATATCATTTAACTCCTTCCGACAATATGACCTATTTTAAAAGATACTTCCTAATATTGTCAAATAATTTGTAGATATTTCACGATTTTTTCACTTGTATCAAATATAAAAATAACGACATCAGTCATGGATGTCGCAACTTAATATTGTATTAAATGGATACTCTGGATAATGATTTTGTGCATTTTTCAAAATATCTTGATATAGCGCTTTACGATTATCACAATTAAAGTCAATCACAATATCAAAACGTATTTCATTTCCCTGTACAAAGAATCCATGCATTTGGATGACATACTCTACGGACATAACAATCTTTCGAATCTCTTTATACAAATGCTTCGCCTCATCATCCTTTGTGTTGTATGCATACACACTAATTGCCGTCACGAAGACATGTGTTTCATCATAAATCTTATCTTCGATTCTACGCTGTAATTCATCAATCTCATCAGCAGTCATCGTATCATCTACTTCAATATGTAAAGATGCCACATTCTTATTCGGTCCATAATTATTCAAAAACAAATCATATACACCATGTACTTCACGAAAAGTCATAACCAACTTTTTTATTTGATTCGTAAGTTCCTTATCTGGACGTTCACCCAAGATCGAAGATATCGTAGAAGCCGCAATCTCATAGCCAGCTTTGATAATCATAATGGAGATAATGACCGCAAGATAAGAACTAATATCGACATTCGTCCAGATAAACAATAATGCGGCCAAAATCGTACTTGCGGAAATTATAGAGTCCATACGGCTATCTTCCCCAGAGGCGAGAAGTGACCCAGAATTTAATCTCTCACCAGTCTTTTTTACATACATTCCCATTGAAAACTTCGCAAGCACCGCCACAAAGATAATGACTAGTCCAACTGTTGTATACGTTGGAATACTCGGATTAAATATACTCTTAACAGCTTCCACAAAAGAAGTAATACCTGCATATATAATTATCAAAGATATGACAAGTGCACTTAAGTATTCAACTCTACCATATCCATACGGATGCTTATGATCTGGTCTTTTTGAAGCAAGCTTTGTACTAATAATAGTAATAATAGATGAAAAAGCATCCGATACATTATTGACCGCATCCAATATGATTGCGATAGAACCAGATAAAAATCCAACCACAACCTTAAATCCAGCCAACATTGAATTCACAATAATTCCTAATACACTTGTGCGTATAATCTCTTGATTACGATTCATATTTTTACCTCGAATGTAGTTATTCTAACACCATTTCTAAAATTCGTTCTGATTATGATTTAGTCATTTCTCATGTTGTAATAACCAACTCTTTTTCTCTAAACCACCTGCATACCCATGTAGACTACCATCTTTTCCAATCACGCGATGACATGGAATGATAATTGATATTGGATTATGCCCAATAGCTGTTCCAACTGCTTGGTTTGACATGGAAGCTTTTCCTAATTTCTTGCAAACCAGTTCTTTGATATCACTGTAGGTTCTTGTTTGACCATAAGGAATCGCTAATAAACATTCCCATACAGCTTGCTGAAATTTAGTACCCTTAGGAGAAAGCTTTAGATTCATCTTAGGATGCTTCCCTTGGAAGTATTCATCTAACCACTGCATCGTTTCTGTTGCAGTTTGCGAAATAACTTGCGTAAATTTCCCTTGTACATTTGCTCTATCATATTTTTGTCCATCAAACCATAAGCCGATTAGCGTATCATTTTCGATTGCAATCGTGATATCTCCCAATACAGATGTATACCGAACAAATTCTGCCATTTTTCTTTCCCCTTTTTAGTGATTATATATCGTAAGTTTGCAATTAGACCATAACTAAATATTCAAGTATAATAATACCGCTAGGAGATAGTACTTATGTCACTTACTGAATATACATTGGCCCGCAAAAAAGGCAAAGCAGATGAAGAAACATTAGCTGTTTTAGAT
>CALEMV010000316.1 GCA_937910655.1 uncultured Solobacterium sp. | reverse complement strand
ATACTGTTGTATCTAAAAACTTTGCATATGAATCAATCAGTACACGATACTTCTCAAAACGATTTGCGAACAATTGGAAACGATTGCGAATTTCCTCACTACCATCTGAAACCCAAGTACCATTTAACGATGTAATTTCTTTCTGCATTGCAGATAAATCATCATACATCAATTGATTTGTTGAACGTAGTTTGGCTGCTGTATCACTTACCTCAGCTAATGAAATTTGAATATTACTCATTTTTTCCTCCTTTACATTCCTAGCATTCCAGCTTGACTCGTTAATTCATCTTGCGTATTACGATAACTACGCGCGCTATTACGTAAAAACTCAATATACTCCGTACATAAAATCGATAATTGTTTAAAGTCTGACTGTAATGATGAAAGTTTGGTTGTAAATGCTAGGTTATCTTTCCCTTGCCAACCAGCATTCATCGCATCTACAGCAGAAAATAATGTTGCGACATTCTTCAGATAGGAAGTGTTACGTTCCTCCATGCGCATGGCACACGCTTCTAATTGCATTGGTTCTACGGTAATCTTTCTCATAGTACCTCCTTTCACTTTCTATATAGTGATATAAAGTTTAACTTCCCCTAAAAAAACAGAGGATTTCTCCTCTGCTTTACATACTATTCAGATTCTTTCTTTTCTTCACGATGAATACGAGCAATGATTTCATCAATATGACGGCCATTCATCTCTGTTTCATCAATCACAAAACTTAACTCAGGTACACGACGTATTGTCATACGCTTGGAAAGCTCTGAACGGATAAATCCTGCAGCACGATTTAACGCACGTAAACCGGCTTGCATACGTGGATTTTGTCCTAAGAATGTTACAAATACCTTCGCATAACTATGGTCATTTGAAACCTGAACATCTGTAATTGTGACAAATCCAACATCTGGATCTTTTACACCGAACTGAATAATTTCAGAAATATTCTTACGAATAATTCCTTCCAGTCTTTTTTGTTTTACACTTACCATACTTTATCCTTCTAATGGTACTTCACGATCTTCGTATGCTTCGATTGTATCTCCAATCTTAACATCGTTATAGTTTTCAATCGTAAGACCACAATCAAATCCAGATAGTACTTCCTTAGCATCATCCTTGAATCTCTTAAGGGAAGCAAGTTTACCAGTGTAGATAACGATACCATCACGAATTAAGCGGATATTACAACGAGAAACAAGCTTACCATCTGTAACCATACAGCCAGCGATTGTACCAATCTTAGAAGCCTTATATGTTTCACGAATCTCTGCCTGTCCAATTACAACTTCCTTGTATACTGGCTCAAGCATACCCTTCATCGCAAGTTCCATTTCTTCTGTTGCCTTATAGATGATGTCATGCAAACGAATTTGTACGCCAGCTTCTTCAGCCTTCTTACGAATATTCGCATCAGGACGAACAGAGAAACCGATAATCATCGCATTAGACGCACTAGCAAGCATGATATCAGATTCTGTAATAGCACCAGCTGTAGCGTGAATAACATTCACACGTACACCAGATACATCTAACTTCTCCATAGAGGACTTTACAGCTTCTGCAGAACCTTGTACATCCGCCTTGATGATAACTGGAATTTCCTTTAAATCACCAGATTCAATCTGTGATGATAAGTCTTCTAAGCTCATTGCGCTTGTCTTACGACGGTCGGCATCAATCTTACGACGCTTACGTCTATCCGCAACTGCACGTGCTTCCTTTTCATTCTCATAAGAACGGAAGATATCACCAGCTTCTGGTACATCATTTAAACCAATAATCTCTACTGGGCGTGATGGACCTGCTGTCTTAAGTTCATTACCATTTTCATCTGTCATACGACGTACTTTACCAAAACATGTACCAACTACAACTGGATCACCATGTTTTAATGTACCATTCTGTACAAGCAATGTCGCAACTGGACCTCTGCCCTTATCGAGTTTCGCTTCAACAACTGTTCCAGTTGCTGTACGGTTAGGGTTAGCCTTTAATTCCTTTACATCAGAAACAATTAAGATTGTTTCTAATAATTCATCAATACCATCACCCTTCTTCGCACTGGTATTGACGAAGATAGTATCGCCACCCCATTCTTCAGGCATGATTCCAAGCTCAGCCATTTCAGACTTCACATGGTCAGGATTTGCGTCAGGTTTATCCATCTTGTTTACAGCAACGATAATTGGAACACCAGCAGCCTTTGCGTGGTCAATTGCCTCGCGTGTCTGAGGCATAACACCATCATCAGCCGCAACAACAATAACAGCTAAGTCAGTCACACTAGCACCACGTGCACGCATAGCAGTAAATGCTTCGTGTCCTGGAGTATCTAAGAAAGTAACCTTACGTCCATTAACTGTGACCTGGTACGCACCGATTGCCTGTGTAATACCACCAGCTTCACCAGCGGCTACCTTAGAGCGACGGATTGTATCCAATAATGTTGTCTTACCATGGTCAACGTGACCCATGATCGTGACAACAGGAGGACGTTCCTGTAGGTCTTCCGCAGAATCTTGTTCTTCATCTTCCAAGCTATCTGCTTCTCTTTCTTTCACCTTAACGGCTTCAATGTTGTAATTCATGCATACAAGTTCAACCATTTCATCTTCAAGTGCACTGTTGATAGTAACCATCTTACCTTCCATAAACAATGCTTTGATGAGCTCACTTGATTGACGATTTAATTTATCTGCTAATTCACCAACTGTAATACCATCAGTGAATGTAATCTCTGTAATCTCTACTGGTTGTTTAGATTGATGATTCTCATTCTTGTTAAATGGTTTTTTCTTCGTATTGTTACGATTGTTGGAAACATTCTTCTTATTTGCAGGTTTGCGTTTTGTTGGAACTGGCATTTATGTACCTCTCTTTCTTTTTTTGAGATTTGCATCTCGAAATACTGTATCGGTAACATCCCTTCCTTTCAAAATGGATACCACTACTTCATTGCTTTCGCAATTTCATCCCAGAATTCATCTGGAATCTTTTGGGATAATGCTTTTGCTAAAGCATTATTCTTCTTAGCAATTTCAATAACTGCTAAGTCTTTCTTTAAATATGCACCATGGCCATTTGTTCTACCTGTTGTATCAACAGCTAATGTACCCTCTGGTGTTCTAACAACACGGAGCAACTCCTTTTTAGGGAGCTGTTCTCCAGTTGCTACACATTTACGCATTGGAATTTTCTTAGGCATGCTTACATGTTTTCATCGTCATCGTAGTATTCTTCATACTCATCGTAGTCGATGTCATACTCCTTCTCTGCTTCAGATTCCTGTTGAGCTTCAATTTCAGCCAACTCTTCTTCACTATAGATAGGACGGTTATCAGCGACAAGCAAGTTCTTCTTGATCTGTTCTTCGAGGTCCTTGTTTCTAACCTTGTACTCTTCTTCTTCCTTCTTCTTTTTCTTCTTGTACTTAGAATCTGTATTCTTAGGCTTAGAAGAATCAACAAGTTTTTCAAAGTGTGAAACATAAGTAGCCTTCTTAGCTAGTTCCTCTAAGTCCGCATGCTTACGGGAAGCTTCTTTTTCTTCTGCAGTCTTTTCAACTACAACTGGCTTCTCCTCTTCAACTGTCTCTTCGACCACTTCAACCACAGGTTCTTCAACAGGTGCTTCTTGATGTTCTTCTTCATCTGGTTGATTAGAAATCTCATCGATGATTGTATCGTTTACTCTTTCCATCATTTCTTCTGGAATATAGTCTTCATCTTCATCAACAATCGCATCTGGATTTTCAGCTCTGAACTTAGCGATAGCCGCAAGTCTCTTTTCTTCTTCTTCCTTAGCAGCAGCCTTTTGACGTTCAACATCCTTAGCCTTTGCTTGCTCTGCTAGTTTTTGCTTCATTACTTCAGCCTGAGCGAGTAATTCATCATAATCCTTACCCATCTCTTCAAGTTCTTGACGAGTCTTAATGTCAATCTTATGACCTGTTAACTTAACAGCTAAACGTGCATTCTTACCACGCTTACCGATAGCTAACGATAATTGATCTTCACTAACGATAACAAGTAAACTATTATCATCTTGTCCTGGTAGAACAGAGATGATTTCCGCAGGTGCTAACGCATTCTTAACTAGTTCTGTTATATCATCACTCCATTGGAAGATATCAATCTTTTCACCATGTAATTCATCGATAATCTTTTGAACACGAGAACCACGAGGACCAATACATGATCCAATTGGATCTACATCAGGATTATGTGAGAGAACAGCCATCTTTGTTCTTTCGCCAGCTTCACGAGCAATTGATTTAATTTCTACAACACCCTGATAAATTTCAGGAACTTCTTTTTCAAATAAACGCTTAACAAGAGTCGCATCAGCACGTGATACTAATACCTGTGAACCCTTTGTTTCTTTTTGCACATCAGTAATTACAACACGAATACTTTGTCCTTCTGTTAGTTTTTCATGAGGAATTTCTGCTGACTTGGAAAGTAAAGCAACAGTCTTACCCAGACTAATTAAAGTAAACTTATCTTTCACAGATTCAACAGTACCGATAACCATCTCATCCTTCTGATCAATGTATTCGTTATATACTGCAACCTTTTCAGCTTCACGAATCTTTTGACGGAATACATTCTTAGCTAAAGAAGCAGCAGCACGTGACATCGAAGTAATTTCCTTCTTTTCACGAACTTGTCCACCTAACTCAGCATTAGAATCAATCTTCTTAGCATCTTCTAATGAAATTTCTAATTCATCATCTTCTACTTCTTCAACAACGTTGTAGTACTGGTAGATATCAATCGTCTTACTCTTCTTATTGATTTCTGCCTTTACTTCAATATCCTGTAATTCAGAATCCTTCTTGAATGCTTTCGCAACAGCTTCTGTTAATGCCTCTAATACGATATTCTCAGGCACATTCTTGTCATCTTCCACACCGCGAATCGCATTGAGAAGTTGTGTGTATTTAATCTCCATGATTTCTCCTTATAATTTAATTGCTAATCTAGCAAAACGAATATTGTTTTTTTCAATCGTAGCAGTTCGTTTTACTGCCTTATCACGATACTCTAACGTAATCGTATCAGCACTAACAGTACGAACATATCCATATAACTCAACCATATTCTTAAATGGTTCCTTAAGTTCTATGTAGATATATTCATCCACTAACTGTTCAAACTCAGCATAATCCTTAATCTCTCGCTCTGCACCAGGGCTACAGACTTCCAAACTATACTCTTCTTTAATTGGATCATACTTGTCCAAGACTACACCAAGCTTTTCACTTACTTCTGCACAAATATCTAAGTCAATCGCATGTGCATCATTGTCAATTGCGACCTGTAATGTCTTTTCATTACTAAGCCAAACAATCTCGTAAAGTCGAACGTGGCATTCGTCAAATACTGGCTGAAATAATTCGATCAATTTATCAATGTTTTCCATATGCCTCCAGACATAACACAAGGAGAGCTTCCGCTCTCCTTATTTCGCTTACAATATACCCCATTTTAAAGGGATTTTCAAGCATATTTCTCTATACAAAGGATTATTCCTCATTTTTTGTAAACATCCGTGCACAGCTAACTGCCTTTTGCCAACGCTCATATAACTCATTTACATCAGATACTTTCATCGTTGGTATAAATATATGACTGTTTCTCTCTTTCTTTAGCTCCTCTATATTTGTCCAATACCCTACTGCAAGGCCTGCTAGATATGCAGCACCAAGTGCAGTTGATTCAACATTTTCAGGACGTTCAATTGCACATTGCATAATATCACTTTGAAACTGCATCAGATAATCATTAGCAGAAGCCCCACCATCTACACGTAGTGATTGTATTGCAATACCAGAATCTTCTTTCATCGCATCAAGGATATCTCGATTTTGATAAGCGATAGAATCTAATGTTGCCTTTGTCATATCTTCTTTACTAGTACCACGTGTTATGCCAAACATCGCACCCTTACAATCATTATCCCAATATGGAGCACCTAAACCAACAAAGGCAGGTACAACAATGAGTTCATGTTCTTCCTTTGCAGACAAAGCAAGTTTCTCCGACTCTTTTGCCGTCTTAAAAAACTTCAACTGATCACGTAACCACTGTACCGCACTACCAGCCACAAACACTGATCCTTCAAGCGCATAAGTGATCTCACCCTGATAACCCCAAGCAATTGTAGTAACTAGACCATGCTTGCTTGGATGTGGTTTATTACCAGTATTCATTAGCATAAAGCAACCAGTACCATAAGTATTTTTTACGCTGCCACGCGCGAAGCACTGTTGTCCAAATAGTGCAGCCTGTTGGTCACCAGCAGCACCAGCAATCGGTACGCGTTTACCAAAGAAGTATTCAGTAGCTGTATGCGCAAAGATACAACTACTATCTTTTACCTCCGGTAACATACACATTGGAATATTCAGAAGAGTACATAATTCTTCATCCCATTTCTTATCATAGATGTTAAATAGCATTGTTCTTGATGCATTACTAAAGTCAGTCACATGCGCTTTCATTCCTGATAGACACCAGATTAACCAAGTATCGATTGTCCCAGCCAGTAACTCACCACGCTCTGCACGCTGTTGCCCGTTATCGATATGATCTAAAATCCAGCGAATCTTTGTTGCAGAAAAATATGGATCAAGTTGAAGTCCTGTCTTTTGTCGAATCATGCTAGCATGATTATTTTGTTTTAACTGATTACAAATTTCAGCTGTTTGACGAGATTGCCAAACGATAGCCTTATATACAGGAATACCTGTTTTCTTATCCCATACAACCGTTGTCTCACGTTGGTTGGTAATACCGATTCCCTCAATCTGTTCTGGTTTGATGTTGGCATCCAGCATACTTTGCATCATACAAGATAGT
>CALEMV010000315.1 GCA_937910655.1 uncultured Solobacterium sp. | reverse complement strand
GTATATACAACCGCATCATTTCATTGTGTTTGTAACATGAAAACTATAAAAATAGGTATCAAAATGATACCTATTTCAAAACATGATTATTGTGCAAGAATTTCCCTTACTAATGCATGTGCTTCTTGTACTTTAGAAGTATCCTTACCACCAGCTTGTGCCATGTCAGGTCTACCGCCACCGTTACCACCTGTTAACTGTGCAGCAGCCTTTACAACATCACCAGCCTTCTTGCCTTTGGCAATCGCAGCCTTAGAGCTAGCGCATACAAATGTTACCTTTCCATCTGTTATGTTGGATACAAACACGAATCCGTCCACAAGCTTATTACGTACATTTTCTGCATACGCCTTTAAACTATTTGTATCAAAGCCTTCTAAGCTTAATAATACACAAGATAAGCCATTGATTGTTTCAGCCTTCTGTACTGCTGTATCTGCTGAAGATAATAGTGCTGCTTCCTTATGTGCATCATTTTCTTTACGAAGTTGTACATTTTCTTCTTGTAATGCAATCAACTTCTCTTTGAATCCTTGCCATGATTGTAGTTTCATTAACTTTGCACATTCAAGTAGATACTGTTCTTCACTCTTGAAGTCTTGATATGCATCAAACTTTGTCTCAGATGTAATACGTCGAATACCAGAGCCGATAGATTCCTCGGAAATGATCTTGAATACGCATAAGTCAGCTGTATTACTTGCGTGTGTACCACCACAGAATTCCTTAGAGAAATCACCCATGGAAACAACACGTACTGTATCGCCATACTTTTCATCAAACAATGCAATCGCGCCAGAATTCTTTGCAGCTTCAACATCCATCACTTCAGTAACGATAGGCTCAGCTAAAGCAATCTGTTCATTCACAAGACGCTCAACCTCATTCAATTGTTCTTCTGTAGGTTTTTCAAAGTGTGTAAAGTCAAATCTACCATACTCAGCACAATTATAAGAACCAGCTTGCGCAATATGATCACCCAACACCTTCTTTAAAGCAGCTTGTAATAAGTGCAGTGAACTATGATTCGCACGTGTACGTTGACGCTTTTCATAGTCATATTCACCTTCTACTACATCGCCTTCTGAAAGTGTTCCTTCAACAATAGTAATATGGTGTAATGGCTGTTTATGTGGAGCTTTTTGAACATTGGTTACATTTGCTTTGAAATGGTCATTCCAAACAACACCAGTATCCGCACACTGACCACCACTTTCTGCATAGAAACATGTTTCATCAAGAATGATATCGCCCTCATCTGTTAATGTTTCTACACGAACGCCATCCTTGAATAAGCCAATTACCTTACCTTTAGAATGTGTATCTGTATAACCAGTAAACTTACTTTCTTGCGTGAAGTCCATTAAATCAGCTGATTGACCATGCATGGATTGAATGTTTCCACGTGCTTCTCTTGCACGTGTCTTCTGCGCCTGCATTTCTTTATCAAAACCTTCAGAGTCTACACGATAGCCCTCTTCCTCTGCAATCTCTGTTGTAAGTTCCTTTGGATATCCATAAGTATCATATAACTTGAACATTACTTCACCAGGCAAAATCTTAGTATCCGCATGCTCTGCTAATGCATCCTGTAAGAGTGCTTCACCATTTGCAAGTGTCTTGTGGAATGATTCTTCTTCTTGTTTGACTAGTTTTTCAATTAAAGCAACCTTTTCCTGTACATATGGATAGTATGCAATCATGTTATCTGCAACTACCTTTACAAGCTTGTACATGAACGCACCATCAATACCTAACTTAATACCATAACGTACTGCACGACGTAATACACGGCGTAGTACATATCCACGACCTTCATTAGAGAACATCGCGCCATCCGCAATCGCAAATGTTACGGTACGGATATGGTCAGCGATAACGCGATATGCCATCTTATATTCTTTTTCGCTGTATGAATGCTTTGCATATTGTTCAGTCGCATGAATAATTGGCAAGAATAAGTCTGTATCAAAGTTTGTTTCACCATCTTGAATCAAACATACAAGACGTTCTAAACCCATACCTGTATCAATATTCTTCTGTGGTAATTCTTTATACTCATGACGATCAACTTCACCAGGACGACAATCATATTGTGAGAATACGATATTCCAGACTTCAATATAGCGATCATTCTCTAAGTCATCAAAGAATAACTTTTCACCAATACCCTCTGGATCATACTTCTCTCCACGGTCATAATATAACTCTGTATCAGGTCCACCAGGTCCACGACCAATTTCCCAGAAGTTATCTTCTGTACGACGAATATGACTAGGAATCATACCTACCTTAACCCATTGGTTATATGCATCGTCATCGTCTGGATAAACAGTGACATATAAACGCTTAGGATCAAATCCAATCCACTCTGGAGATGTCAAGAACTCCCAAGCCCAAGTAATCGCTTCTTTCTTAAAGTAATCACCGATTGAAAAATTACCCAACATTTCAAAGAATGTGTGGTGACGTGCTGTACGTCCAACATTTTCAATATCGTTTGTACGAATTGATTTTTGAGCATTACAAATACGATTTGAAGCTGGCTTCTCTGAACCATCAAAATACTTCTTTAGCGCTGACACACCAGCATTGATCCATAGAAGTGTTGGATCATTATGTGGAATAAGACTTGCGCCAGGTTCTATCATACAACCCTTAGACGCAAAGAAATCCAAGAACTTTTGTCTGACTTCATTTCCACTAAGTCTATATTGTTTTTCCATTGTTTACCTCCTGAACAAATAAAAAACGTTCCTACATCCAGGAACGTTAACACGCGGTACCATCCTGATTCGCACGAAATGTGCGCACCTCAATTACTCTGTAACGTAGAGATACGTTGCTGATTAAGCACTCTGTTAAAGGAAGCTTCAATATCGCTTATGGAAGATTTTCACCAAACATCTTCTCTCTACAAACACAGTTTATATCTACTAACCCTTTGTCATTGATTTCTATGAAATTCTAACATTAAAACACTTTAAAATAAAGCGAATTTCATCGATTCGTCAGAAATCTATTATTTTAGGTATAACCCGATAAAAATCAAATCAATGACGATAGAAAAATGATGTGGTACTCTTATTACGAGGTAATGCAAATGACAACGATTTATGACTATCTTGATTGGCGTGGAGATCTTCCATTTACTACTGATCCTTTTAATGAAGTGGATAACACAATCCTAAGTCTTTTGGCTTATGTTCATTATGACGGTATCAACAACATAGAAACTACATTCCAACCACTTCATCAGGTAAGAGATGAATTTTATAAACTACACACACGTGAAGAAATCGCAGAAATAGAAACCTATAATGGAGTGAATGCTAGATTACTCGATAAAGTATCTGATACAGAGCGTTTTAAAGATATTAAAATTGGATATTATATCAGTTATACTGACAAAGACTTTGTCGTGCAGTTTTCTGCTGTAACCTTTAAACTAGATGATATGATCTATAT
>CALEMV010000314.1 GCA_937910655.1 uncultured Solobacterium sp. | reverse complement strand
CTTCGGACATGATCGGGGCAACAGGATTTTCGCTGCTTACAAAATTTCGCTAAATTTCTAAAAAATCTTATTTATTTTTCATGGAAAAATAGCATAATATATTCTGTAAAGGATGACGCATCCTTTTGGTGAACCATACCTCAGTTGGTGAGCTATTTTGTTGTATTGCACAACAACATAGTGGTGCAATGATATCTTGCTTCTCTGATATCAACAAGCAATAGAAAGAAAAAGGAGAAAAAGAGATGAATTTTTTCAAAAAAGCAAAAAAGACATTTTCAAAGGTAGTGGCATTGACTTTAGCAGTAATGATGTTGCCACTATCTCCGTTAGTACCTGCAACTCCAGCACATGCTGAAGTAAATACAGGCTACAATGCAACAGGAGAAAAGGCACAAGAAGGCAAGTTTATTCTTGACTTAAAGGGTGCGACGGTAACAGTAAATGGTACTACCTACACAAGTGAAGATGGCGATCGAAAGGAAATTGAACAGGGTGCAACCCTAAAGATTTCTAACGCAACACAGATTGCTGTATTTAACAATGACGGAACACAAGAAAATTATAAGGGTGATCTTGAATATAAGACATCAGATAAGACAGCCTATGTTTCCGTTATTAAGGGATCAGCTATTTCTGCACGCTCAAGAAATAGACGTTCTACAGGAAGCGTAAACGAATTAGCTGTAGGAGATACATTCTCAGGAACACTAGGTACAAGCAATACAGATGCAGCGAATGTACAACGTTTCTATATTGATGATGTTACAGGCATTCTTGCCTCTGTAGCAGATCAGATTAACGGTTCACAATTCGTTGACTGTCAAGAACATGGTTATATCGGTCTTACTTATAAGACTGCATACGAGCCAGGAAGCAAGACATATTATCCGTTTACAGCTACAGTTACATCCGTATTACCAGACGGAACAGTAACAATGAGCATTGACGTTCCTCATTACCTGAACCCATATACAGGTGCTGAAGCAACTGGTTGGAGTGCAATCCATGGTGGAACAGTACCATACCAGCGTTGTGCAGGTGTTTGGACAATTAGAACAGCTCCACGTACTAAGGAAATGTATGTTCGTGTAAACAAGACAAATGGAAATGCAGAATTAACAACTGGAAACCAGTGCTATGCACAGGATATGTCTGGTGCTGTATATGGTGTATATCGTGATGCAGCAACGACAGATAAGGTTGGAGAAATTACAACTGACGCAAATGGACGTGGTGTATTAGATCACATTACAGTCAATGTTGGCGACGGACTCTACGTTAAGGAATTGAAGGCTCCAAAAGGATTCGCTTTAGATCCGCAGGTATACGGAGTATCTTCAACATCCACTGCACCAGATGGTTGGGACGTATATTCAACAGACAAACCATTAAACGACCCGCTCAGAATCGAACTAAACAAGGTTTCTGAAGATGGAGATGTAATTGACAATCCAGCAAGCTTAGAAGGTGCAGAATTTACAGTTAAATTCTATGCTGGTCAATACACATTTGATACGCTTCCATCTGCTCCAACAAGACAATGGGTTATTAAGACATTGAATAATGGTCGTGGAAAGTATTTAACTGGATTAAATGATAAATACAAGGTGTCTGGTGATGATTTTTACTTGGGATCATCTGGCGAAGTAACTATTCCATTGGAAGAGACAAAGGCTCCAGTTGGATATAAATTGGAGAATAAATTCGTTACAAGCACCAATGAAGAAGCTGAGACAAAAAACGGAATCACATTGATGAATATTGTTGATGATTCTGGAATTGGTAAGATTGCAACAGGTAATCAGTATACCGTTAAAGAGGGTGTATTACGTGGCGAATTCGAAGGAACAAAGCTTGATAACGAAACAGGAAATGTTATCAAGGGCGTTACAGAGTTCGCAATCGTGAACAAGAATGATTTCGATGTAGTCGCTCGAAATGATGACGGTGACGTTCTTGGTACAGCAAATGTTGGAGAAGAATTATCGTACAGAATCACAACAAAGGAAGATGGAAGTTATTCAACTCCTAAGAACTTCTTGCCATACGGAAATTATGAGCTGGTAGAGAAGAAGGCTCCTACGGGATACTTCGTAAACCCTAATCCAGTAGCGTTTACAATTTCTGAAGACCATAAGGTATTAGAGGGAATTAACGTTACAGACGAATCTATTAAGCGTGAAATTGTAAAGGTAGATGAAAAGGGAAATCCTGTAGCTAACGCTGAGTTAGAACTTTACGACATTACAGAAGATCCAAATGCAACAACACCAGTACATAAGTGGACAAGTGTTGCCGAGCACGGTGAACAGGTTGGTCATTTATTAAAGGCTGGTCACATGTACCGAATTATCGAAAAGAACGCCGACAAGGAATTCTATATTGCACAGGCAATGGATTTCTTAGTTCCAGAAACAAAGCCAACAAACGATACAATCCAAGTAAGCTTCAAGAATGAGCATGTTCGTTATGAATTTGCTAAGATTGATGCTGAAACAGGTGAAAAGATCGAAGGCGTAGTTTTCGAAGTTTATGATGCTGCAACAGATGAAAAGGTTGCTGAAATTACATCTTCAAGCCAGCCTCAAGAAATAAATATCTTCCGTAGAGGAAAGACATACAAGATTATTGAAAAGGAAGCTCCAGTAGGATATTACAATGCCAAACCTGTAGAAATTACTATTGACGAGAATACTCCTGCAAATCTTCCAGTAAACCTAACAATCCCAGAAGATAAGATTGATTTGGTTGTTAAGAAGGTAGATTCAGACGGTCATCCATTAGCAGATGTTAAGTTAGACGTCATCGATAGCAAAACTGGAGAAGTTGTTACTTCTTGGCAGACAAAGCCAGATGAAGAACATCAGATCGGTCATCTCGTTAAGTCTGGGAATACATATATCTGAAGTGAAAAAAAA
>CALEMV010000313.1 GCA_937910655.1 uncultured Solobacterium sp. | reverse complement strand
ATTGTATTTATGATTGCCGTTTTAGAACGTAATGATCCGTCATATAGTTTATGTCCATCTACAGTTTTCTCTGTAAAGATAGCCCAAATTGAAAATTCTTTCACATGTCCAATCTCGTCAATACGATTACGTGCTGATGAAGCACTGATATTGTATTCATGTTGGATAGCTTCTGGAATGATTACATATGCTAAATGCTCTCCAAATAACTGTGTATTGGAACGAATCCAATTACTGAAATGGAATGTTTTGCAACTAACATCAAATAACTCACGATTTAGTTCTGGAATTGCTAAATTATATGATGCGAGTTTAGCTGCCATTTCTAGTGTATGTTGTGTTGTGTTACTTGTTCTAAAGCATAAAGTATCAGTTAATAACCCTTTATAAAGATATGTTGCAATCTCATGATTCATAATCTGATTCTCACAGCTTGCAAAGAAACCTGTGAGTATTTCACAAGTGGCAGCTGCTTCTTCATAGACATAATTCTGATTTCCATATGAATCAAGATTTGGATGATGATCGATTTTAATTACTTTTTTTGCTAATGCATATCGTTGATCATCAATACGTTCTTTGTTTCCGGTATCCAAAATAATTGCCGTACTGCAGCGTATTGTATTTTCATCTACTATATCAGATGGTGGATAAACAGTTTGATCTGTTGTCTCATCCCCCAATCTATATACCCTTTTGTCTGAAAAGTTTGCTTGAATCCAACTACACAAGCCATTCTGAGAGCTTAGAGCATCACAATCGGGATGCGTATGTCTAAATAGTGTAATGACATCTGCATCCTCAATTGTCTTTAATAATGCCTTAAAATCGAGATTCATTATAGACCTAACAATCTAACTGTATCGCGTGCAATTACAACTTCTTCGTTTGTAGGAACAATCCATACCTGTACCTTTGAATCAGGCTTGGAAATGAGACATTCCTTACCATGAATTGTAGCATTTAATTCGTAGTCGATACTTAAGCCTAAAGCTTCTTCCATAGCCTTTAAAATACGTTCTCTGCATGCGTCATCATTTTCGCCAAGCCCTGCTGTAAATGCAATTGCATCTACGTGTCCTAATTGGAAGTAATAGCCACCTACAACGTTAATAACACGGTTTGTATAGAGTTTTCCAGTTAGAATACCACGTGGATCACCAGCATCAATAGCTGCTTGAACATCACGAGCATCAGAACTAATACCTGAAATACCTAACATGCCAGACTTCTTGTTTAAGTATGTATCCATATCATCTGGAGTGCATCCTAACTTCTTCATCATGTAGTATACAACAGTTGGATCAATGTCACCACAACGAGTGCCCATCATAATTCCACCTAATGGTGTTAATCCCATAGATGTATTTAACACTTTACCATTCTTGATAGCAGTGATTGAGGCACCGTTACCTAGGTGGCATGTAATCATGTTTAATGTATTAACATCCTTACCCATTAATTCAGCAGTGCGACGATTAACATACTGATGACTTGTACCATGTGCACCATAACGACGAATCTTATAATCTGTATACCATTCATATGGTACCGGGAACATATATGATTCTTCAGGCATTGTCTGATGGAATGCTGTATCAAAGACAAATACATGACCTATATTAGGTAAAGATTCCTTAAATGCTCTATAACATACTAAATGTGCAGGATTGTGTAATGGCGCTAATTCACCATATTCTTCAACAATCTTTTCAACTTCTTCATCTACAACTACAGACTGATCAAATGAGGAACCACCTTGCACGATACGATGTCCTGCACCCTTGATTTCATCAAGATTTTCTACAATGCCAAGTTCTGTTAATTTATTTAATAGAATATCAACAGCTACTTTGTGATTTGGAATTGGAAGTTCCTCTGTTTCCTTTTTTCCATTGTACTTAATCGTGAAAGCGCCCATTTGTTGCCCAATACGTTCTGCCTGTCCGCTTGTTAATACTGTTTCGCTAGGCATATCAAATAATTGAAACTTTAGTGATGATGATCCTGAATTTACTGAAATGACCTTACTCATATCTTCCTCCTTAATCAATTTCTGTATCTAAGCATTGGTCGATTAATTTAACAACCTCTGCTGAACCAACCTTTCGAATCTTTTCATATAGCTTGCATCGTTTTGTGTAAGAAGCATACATACCTAACTTTTCTTCATAAGAATCTAGTTCAATACGACAGCGCTTGATTGTATCATGAATCGCTGCACGTGATGTATTTACAAGTTCACTGATTTCCTGCAATGATAGATCATCTCGGAAATAGAAGTTACAAATCTCTTGTTGTTTCTGTGTTAATAGTTTTTCGTAAAAGTCTAATAAACTGTTGTAATATAACTTACTTTGCATTTTCTAGCCCTTCTGAAATGCTATATAAGTATGCATCTAAGTCAAATGGACGTAAGTCAGTAGGCTGCTCACCTAATCCTAAATAATATACAGGAATATGTAGTTTATGCTTAATCGCAATCACTATACCACCCTTTGCTGTTCCATCCATCTTTGTTAAGATAATACCGCTTAAATTTGTTGCTTCTGCGAAAATTTGTGCTTGAGACAAACCATTTTGCCCTGTTGTTGCATCTAATACAAGCCATGTATTATGCGGTGCTCCAGGAATTTCCTTAGCTGCCACTCGATTCATTTTTGATAACTCGTTCATTAAATTTGCTTTGTTCTGCAACCGACCTGCTGTATCGCATAATAAGATATCTATTTTATTTTCGATAGCATATCTGCATCCATCAACGATGGCTGCACTAGGATCTCCGTTCTCTATTCCCTTGATGCACGGTACTCCTAAACGTTCTCCCCATTTTGCAAGCTGATCAATTGCACCAGCGCGGAATGTATCCGCTGCAGTAAATGCGACTGACTTTCCTTGGTCTAAAAACATGCGTGCAAGTTTAGCCGATGTTGTAGTTTTTCCTGAGCCATTAACACCTTCTAATAAGAAAACTGTTGTGCCATTTTCATTAAATGAAATTGGCTTATCTGGTGTAGCTTCATAAATCTCTTTCATTGTTTCAAGCAAGAAATTCATCGCCCATTTAAAAGTAATAGTAGGATATTCAGAACATTTTATCTTCATCTGTTCACAAATATAGTCTGCTGTTTCAATACCTACATCACATTCCAAAAGGATAATTGTTAATTGTTCAAGGAACTCATCATCTACCCCTTTGTATTTGTATTGCATTTGGTTTAATTGATCACCAAATGTTTGTTTTGATTTTTTAAAACCAGAAAGATATGTAGCTTTATCATCTTTTTTAGAGAAGGCTTCTTTTAGCTTATCTAAAAAACTCATGCTTGTACCTCCTCATTTGTAGCATCTGCCATACTGAGAGCATCGTGTAAGGCAACCTTTAACATCTGTGAAACACCTTGGTTTTGCATTGTTACACCATATAGTACGTCAGCCTTTTCCATCGTACCAGGACGGTGTGTAACAACAATAAACTGTGTCTGGTGTGTATAGTGATGTAAGTATTGAGCAAAACGCTCTACGTTACCTGGGTCTAACGCTGCTTCTACCTCATCAAGAATGACCATAGGTACAGGTTTAATCTTCAATATTGCAAATAGTACACATAATGCAATTAAACTCTTTTCACCACCAGAGAATAACATGTTATTTTGAACAGCCTTACCTGGAGGTTGTGCATCAATATCAATTCCTGTATTTAAGATATCTGATGGATCTTGTAGTGTAAGAACTGCTTTACCACCACCATAAAGGGCGCGGAAAATATCATTAAACTCTGCGTTAACTTTATCGAAAGTTTCCTTAAACTGACGTTTCATGACTGTATCCATCTCATCAATCGCAGCTAAAATCTTATCAACACTTTCTGTTAATTCCGAAATCTGATTCTTTAAAGTTTCATAGCGTTCATTAACTTCGTTATATTCCTCTGGTGCGTTCATATTGATATTACCAAGACGTTCAATATCTGCACGCAACTGTGCAACTTCTTCCTTTGCATTTTCAATCTGTTCATCAGTTACCTTAGTCTTAGCAAATTCATATGTTAACTGGTATTCGCTTGCAAGTCTTTGTAAACAAGATTCCATACGTGTTTCAAGCTTTCCTTGATCAACTTTAATTGCATTTGCACTGGCTTCTGCAGTACTTAATTCTTTACGCATTTGACGAGTTTGTTGTTCTCTACGTTCTGCTTCTTGGTTAATCTGATATCTTTGTTCACGCTTTGCTTTCATATCATTTGTGATTGTATCACGTTCTAGATATGCTTGGTTTAGGCGGACAATCAATTCTTCTGTATGAGATTCATCACTTTCATGATTTAATCCCTTAGGATCTAATAATGCTAAGTCATTCTTTAACTTTTCAAGCTTAGCTTTCTTAGCATCTACGACAGGTTCAAGAGCCGCAACTGCATAGCGCTTTTCACTCATCGCTTGCGCTGCTTTATCACGAGCTTCGTTTGCTTGATTTAAAGCCTTTGTCGCAAGTTCTAGACGCGCAGATTCCGCATCAATTAACGCATTAATTTCTTCTGCTTCTTTGCGCATAGTCATGATATTTGTATCGTGACGTGTTTTACCACCAGTCATAGAACCACCACGGTGAATGACTTCTCCACTAAGTGTCACAATCTTGTATAAGCGTTTGGTTAATGTAGATAACTCATTACCAGCTTCCATGTCCTCTACAACAAGAACATTATTTAATAAGCTCGTAATTACCGGTTCAAACTGATCATTATTTTTAACAAATTCTGCAGCTACACCTAAATAACCCTTTGTATTCTGACAAATAATCTGATTATCTTGAGATACATTGCGAGGTGTGCATACTGTTAATGGTAAGAATGTTGCACGACCTGATTGGTTACGATTCAAGAAACGAATTGCATCACGAGCAGCCTGCTCATCAACAGTAACGATATGATTCATTGCTGCACCTAAGGCTGTTGAAACTGCTTCTTCATAACCATTTTCGACCTGTAATACTTGTCCAATTACACCCAAAATACCGGATAAAGCATTCTGGTTATCCATAATAGAACGAATACCTTGTTGGTTGTTGAACGGATTACGCATTAACTGATCAATAACGTTCTTTCTGTTTTCAAGTGAACGTAAACGATTGGATGCTTGGTCATATTCACTGCGTTTATCAACGATATTTGCTGCCGCAGCACTTAATTGTTGTGAATATAAACGAATTTCCGTATTCAAATCATCTAAGCGCCTTTGACGGTCTTCATACTCAACTCTAGCTTCTTCAATTAAACCGGCAAGTTGTTTAGCCTTCTGTTCATTTGTACCAGTTTCTACAATATACTTACGCTTTTCATCAAGCTCTGTACGACGTGCTTCTAAACCAGCAATTTCATTGAACTTCTTCATTAGTTCATCTTGTAAGTCGTTAATTTCACGGTCTAATATAGAAATCTGTCTTCTACTTTCAGAGAGTTTTGTTTCGTTGATTTGAATATCTGTAGAAAACATTGTTGTCTTTGTTTCAATATCAAAGAGTGCTTTTTTTGCAGTCTCAATATCTGCGTGGATACTTTCAATATCTTGTACTAGTACGGAGATTTCGATTTCTTCTAAACGTTTCTTCTTTTCACGGTAAATCGCTGCTTTTCTAGCTTGTCTTTTTAATGGTGAAACCTGCTTTTCAAGCTCAATTAAAATATCGTTAGAACGATCTAAATTTGCCTTTGTTCTTTCTAGTTTTGATAAAGACTCTAGCTTTCTCTTTTTATACTTCGCTACGCCTGCAGCTTCCTCAAAGATACCACGACGCTCAAGAGGCTTTGCTTCCGCAAAAGATAAGACATTACCTTGTGAGATAATGCTTAAACTATCTTTACCAAGTCCTGTATCTAAGAAAAGATCAACAATATCCTTTAAACGTACATTTTTGCGATTAATTAAATATTCTGCTTCGCCAGAATCACGAAAAAGACGACGCGTCACTTCTATCTCGTCTTTGTCATCATTTAAAATGTGATTTGTATTGTCAAATACTAAAGTAACTTCCGCCATATTGACTCTACGACGATCAGCACTACCCGCAAAAATAACATCATTCATTTTATCGCCACGCATACTCTTAGCACTTTGTTCACCTAGTACCCAACGTACTGAGTCAGCGATATTTGATTTACCACAACCATTAGGACCAACAATACCAGTAATCGGATG
>CALEMV010000312.1 GCA_937910655.1 uncultured Solobacterium sp. | reverse complement strand
ACTCTAAAGAGTATATACATATTGATTTCTTTTATTCCCCATAAGAAAAAGGAGAAATCTTACGATTTCTCCAGAGGGAATTATTTTGTTGCGTATTCAGCTGCAGCTTCACCACAGATTCTTCCACCTGTTAGAGCTGTCATTAATGTAACACCTTCAACGAGTGGATATGAGTTGTTATAGATTTCTGCAATTTCATTACCAGCAGCGTATAGACCGCCGATAACTGTTCCATCTTGCTTGATAACTTCTAGATTAGAGTTAACAAGTACTCCACCAATACCACCTAAGGATACTGGTCTTGCCTTAACAGCATAGTATGGACCATCGCCTAAAGATAACATATACTTAGAATCTTTGCCGTATACTGCATCTGATCCATTTGCACAATCTGCGTTGTATGCAGCAATCGTCTTCTTTAATGCATTGGCATCAACACCCATCGCTTTAGCAAGTTCTTCTACTGTATCACCCTTGTATACGATACCGTTCTTTACACCATCTTCTAGTGCTGAGCGGAACTGTGTCCATGGTTCATTCACACTAAATAGTGGTAATGATGGTTGGTATCCAACAGCTGTTTCTACATTCAATTCCTTAGAACCACCCTGCTCTACTTTCTTTACCATATCTTCTGACATGATTGAGAAATAGTATTCACCTTGTGTAGCAGCAGCGTTTGAAGATAGCGCCGTATCATAGTTTAAATCTTCTGGTGCAAATCTTGAACCACGTTGGTTCACCCAAATACTTGTTGCAAGATAAATAGCCTTTGCGATTTCATCTTTACCAGAACCAGGTTCGATTCCAGAGTAGGATGTTACACCATGGTACTGTTGGATTGTCTTACCCTTACCAGCACCGATTGCTTGTGACATTGTTGCGCCATCACCTGTTTGTGTACCTGTTGTAAATGTAACGAGTGGGAAACCAACTTCCTTTTCAATCACATCTGCATTAGCACCGAAACCACCTGTCGCAAGTACTGCAGCATTACATGAAATTTCATATGTTGTATCAGAAGACTTCGCTACAACACCAGTAATCTTATTGTCTTCTGACTTTAGTTCTACTGCAGGAGTTTGATAGTAGATCTTACCACCAGCATTTTCAAACTGCTTTAATAGGGCCTGATAGTAGCCAAGCTTATTGGATTGATCTGCATATGCATGATATGTTGGGAAGCCATTAGCATGTGCTTTCTGTTCGTTACCAACATATACAAGGTCCATACCGTTTTCTTCTAACCAGTCTATTGTTTCACCTGAGCGGTTAGCGATGTTATAGAACAACTGTCCATCATCCATCCAACAGTTATAGGACTGCCAATATGCAAGTACTTCTTGTGTTGTAAATGTACCAGCTACACCTGCTTCTTGTTGTTCCTTAGAGTTAATGCCCATTGGTCCACCAGCAATAACAGATACACCACCAATATTCGCTGACTTTTCAAGTAAGATAACCTTTGCACCATTTTGTTGAGCTGTTAATGCGGCAGTAATACCTGCACCACCCGCACCAATAACAACTACATCAGCAGTTAACTTTTCAGTTTTTGATTCAGATGCTTGCGCACTATCACTACCAAATGAATCAGGATCACCACCAGCAGTCTTAATTGCAATCTTAACTGCTTCCTTAATCGCATCCGAAGTGATTGTTGCACCAGTTACTCCATCTACATTAGGACTGTTCTTTTCAACAATCTTCTTTGGTAGCTCTGTAATTGCAGTACCAGCAATCTCAGGTGTCTCTTTATTATCTTTAACTTCTACATTTGTAATCTTCCCAGAAGAAATAGTTGTGCTTACTGTAACCTTTCCGTTACGTCCATCAACTGTTTCCTCATAAGTACCATCTTTTACAGTAGTACTCTTCTTCGCTGAACATCCAGCCAGTAGCATACCTACGCTTAAGCATGCCGCAAATAAACGTTTATTCATAGTTCTCTCCCTTTGTTTACTTGACAAAAATATCACAAAAAGAGAGTTAAACCATTGTCTATTTTGGACAATGGAAGAAATATTTTTTGTCAAAAATGATTTTAACAGGTTCTCATATCGCACCACTCGTATATTAGCCAACCTGCCTGTCCATATCTGTGTAGAAATATTTCATACCCCTGATTCACTCATCCTACTAAATCTAAAATTATTGTTTCTAATAACAAATATTTCTGTTCAACGCATGTTGCATGTATACAACAAAGGCGATAGATTTTCTTCCTATCGCCTTTGTTGGTTTCGTTCAGTTTGAAAAACTATGTTTTACTGCTTTGTTGCTTTTGAAAAAAACAATAAATACACCCCAAAAATAAATTTAATGGCTGCATCACTATATGCAAAGAATACTAAAGGAACATTTGAGAAAATATACCCCGTAATAATATTGATAGTACACATAATACCTAATAAAATCATTGATTTTCCATGTACAAAATAGAATGGAAAAAAATGCAGTGCTGTAGCCAATAACGCTCCCAGCCATATCATTCTCCAATTCTCAGTGTCGAAAAATGGACCACCTAGAAATGCCATCAGTACAAACAGTAATATTATTGAATATCTAGAAATATTTTTCTGAAATTTGGTTGATGAACCAGTGGATAGTTTGTTAAGTAAGCCTTTATTCATATTAATTGAAAAAAAGCAAATCATATAACCTATACTAAATACCTGCATGTTTATTATTTGCTTTCCACCTATTAAGGTAGCAATTACGATTACTATAGCAATCGCAATTAACCATAAACCACAGGATTTTTTATAATTAAATTCTAACTTTTCATTTTCATATCCTAGCATTAAATTAAAACCTCTTTCTAAATCAAATCTGATATTACGCCTATGCAATATAGAAATCAAGTAAAAGGGTTATATTACAA
>CALEMV010000311.1 GCA_937910655.1 uncultured Solobacterium sp. | reverse complement strand
GGGTAATGTGCTACAATAATAGATGTTTTCTGGAGGTTTCAGATGAAAATCTATAACGCAAGATACTTAGATAATAACCAACGATTTATTGCTGCGATTATTACAGGATTTATCGCTGCAGTTATACTTGGCAATTTATATGGATTGATTACGGCACTTTTACATGTTGAATTTTCTCTAATGTTTATTGCTATCGGCTATGGAATTGCTGCTACAATCAAACATTTCGGAAGAGGTGTTCATACCAGATTCATGACTTTTATTGCAATCTTTATCGGTGACTTAACGAGTTCCATATCGATCAATGGCGTTATCGTCTTATTTACAAGCGGAAATTTATCGGTTATCGCAACCACATTCCTATCTTATCTACGTATTTTCGCTTCTTTGAATCCATATGCATTAATCAGTTTAGCATTCCGTTTAATTGGTATATATATTGGTTATACGCAATCGGTCATTTTATAGAGGTGTAATATGTATAGAAAAACATGGATGCAAGTCAATCTAGATAAGATTGAACACAACTTGATTCAATTAAAAGAAATTTGTCAGAAGAAAATCATCGCTGTATTAAAAGCAGATGCCTATGGCTGTGGTGATATTCATGTGGCACGTGCTGTTTTAGAAGCGGGTGCAGAGATGATTGCTGTATCATCTCTAGATGAAGCCCTTGTACTTCGCAACGAAGGCTATGAAGGAAAGCTATTAATACTAGGTGCTACAGAAGCTAATGATATTCCCGTTTTAATCAAATACAGAATTTCCTGTACTGCTTACTCTACTGAATGGGTACACGATGCAGCAAAACAAAACTGCAAAGGTTTACACGTACATCTAAAAGTTGATACAGGCATGAGTCGTATTGGCTTTCGTACAATTGATGAACTTCATTCTGCCTTCGAAAAACTGCAAGTTGCTAGCTGTGATATGGAAGGAATCTTCACCCACTTCTGTTGTGCAGATAGTGATTTAGATTTTACAAATCGTCAATTCTCCAAATTCAAAGAAGCTGTAGAATCCTTCTCATATACATTTCCTTGGGTGCATTGTGATAACAGCGATGCAACTGCATTCTTTAAAGAAGATACTTCTAACGCTTGCCGTATCGGCATCTCTCTGTATGGAATCTCTACTTATGAAAAATCCCTTGAGCCAGCAATTTCACTTTTCAGTGAAGTTGTAATGGTAAAACATATGCATGCAGGTGATACAGTAGGTTATGGTGCTACCTACACCGCAAAAGATGATGAAATCATCGCCACCCTACCAATTGGTTATGCGGATGGGTTTATCCGTGCAAACCAAGGTAGAAAAGTATACGTAGATGGTCAATATGCCGAGATTGTAGGACGTGTTTGTATGGATCAAGCAATGATTCACTTAGATCATGAAGTTTCAGTAAAAACAGTAGTTGAAATCTTTGGCGAACACATATCCTTAGAAAAGATGGCTGAAGAATTAAATACAATCCCATATGAGATTATCTGTTTACTCAGCAGCCGTGTAACACGTCGTTATATCTGGCATAACAAAATTCAAGATGAAGAAAATTCTCGTTTAGAAAAGAGTATTCTTACAAAAGAAAGAAACTAAAACGATGGGCAACAGTTTGCTCATCGTTTTTCATTGATTGGTAATAAATCGATAAATCCTAATTCAGGATTGTTATACAAGCGAACAAAGAATTTATTTCCAGTCGCAAATCCTCTTGAAATATATAAAAGTCTTCCTTCAAGATTCTTGATGCCATGAGTATATCTTGGAAATAATCCTTGTTGTGGTGCATATAATCCTTGTCTAATAAATGGGATTGCCCATTGACCACCATGTGCATGTCCACTGATGATTAGATTTACAGGTAGTTGTTCATAAAACGTAATATGATGTGGTCGATGTGATAAAAGGATTCTATAATACGATGTCATACAAAGAGAATCTACTTCTTCTACTGTCTTATTCATCTTAGGACCACCATCCGTTAAACCAATGATCTCTAGTAATTGCCCATTGATATTCATTACTTCACTATCATCTAATAGAACCTGTACACCATCAGAACGCATCGTAATCACATAGTCATGTAGTTCTTCTTTCAACATCGCATCATGATTTCCACTGATATACACACGTGGGTATTCTCTCAAAGCATGCATGAGTGCAAGCATGCTCTCATTATCTCCTTTAGGCGTAAAGATATCACCTGGAAATACAATTAAATCAGGTTTATGTTTATTTACCATACGAATAATACGCTCATTATCTTTACCAAAACTTTGAGAGTGCAAATCCGAAATCACACAGATACGAACACGTCTTGAAATAAGTGGTGAATATATCTTTTTTCTTGTCGCATCAATTTTATGCGGCCATCCTAAAAATATAATCAATGCAAGCAATAAAATCGTCACTATCGAAACAAGTAAAATTGTATGCATACCTTCTATCCTCCTACTCCACTTAACCAATTTG
>CALEMV010000310.1 GCA_937910655.1 uncultured Solobacterium sp. | reverse complement strand
GATTCTATCACTTCGCCATTTGTTGATATGCATTTGGTCTTTTGTAGTTATATCTATAAACTTTAAGAAATGATGTGGAATTTATTGTTTTCTTCTGAATATAGAGGTAAGGGGGAAACAATTATATGAAAGATAAGGCACAAAAATATGATTTATGGCACCATTACATGTCCTACCGCAAGGATCTCTATCGTATTATACAACCACACAATATTGAAGCGGGTATGATATCTGAAGCAAACTGGGTGATACGTTCCCGTTATCAATCAGGGAAGGACATTGGTATCAGTGTAAAACCAGGTGATATTTGTTATATCGAATTTGGCCAATCATACCTGAATGAAATGGGTTATCAACATTTTGGTTTAGTCGTATCTGTATGTGCAAAGAAAGCTTTGGTCGTTCCGATGACTTCGAATGAAGCGACATATCAGAAAGCCTATGATTCTATCTATCATCCACAGGGGAAATATCACTTAATGAAGATTGGTTTAATAAATGGTTTGAATAAACCATCAGTTTTATTTTTAAATGATATACGCTTTATAAATACTGCAAGAGTGATTGATATTAAAGCGCATATTCCTGTTACAGCACCTATGTTTAAAGAAGTACAGAAAAGAATGTTGAGAGTGATGTTCAGCACAGAGTGATGGGATATGTTATTATACTGACATGGAAAAACTACAAGGAAAGTGGTTAATTGCGGTTTCATCTGGACCAGATTCTATGGCACTTTTACAAATGTGTATTGATGCGGGTATTGATTGTGCGGTTGCGCATGTAAACTATCATCATCGTCCAGAAGCGGATGAAGAAGAAAACTATATCCGCAGTTTTTGTGTGGAAAGAGGAATTTCAATCTTTGTGCATAATGATCCATTTGTTTATACGGGGAACTTTGAGGCTGCGGCACGTGAGTTACGCTATCGCTTTTTTGTGGAGATTGTAAGACGTGAAGGGTTTCAGGGTGTATTGATTGGGCATCATCAAGATGATTTATTAGAGACGTATATCATGCAGGAAAGTAAGAATATTGTGCCAGAGTATTATGGCTTACGTGAAGAGATGTTAATGCATGGTGTATTGTTTAAGCGGCCTTTACTGCATATGACAAAGGAAGAACTAGTAACATACTGTAAGGAACATCAATTGCGCTATTATATCGATGTAACAAATTTGAGTGATGAGTATACACGTAATCAGATTCGTCATGAGATTGTTGAACCGATGACGGCTTTTGAAAGAACTGCATATCTACGTGAGATTAAACAGCGTAATGCGATCATGCAGGAAAGAAGATGTCGTGTTAAAACGTATATACGTAAAGAGAAGATTTCACTTGAGACGTACCGTGTATTATCACAAGATGATAGACTGACGATGTTGAGAATGTTTGTGGAAAAGGTTCCACATTATTCTTTAAAGCATTTACAGGGTGTGGATGATACAATCATGCATGCAGGTGACTTTATAATTCCACTAGATGGTTTTTCACTTGTGAGTGATGGAACGTATCTTTTGAAGTATATTCCAGAAGAATCATACAACTATGTATTTTACTCATTAGAAGAATTAAAAAATGTTCGTAAGGAACATTTCTATACAGAAGAAGGCAGTCCTGGTGTATTTGCGTTAACGTTACAAGAATCAGATTTTCCAATTCGGATTCGTTCGTTTCAAGCAGGAGATAAAATGCAGATGAGCTTTGGTCGTAAGGAAGTTCATCGCTTCTTCATTGACCGTCATATCCCTCAATATCAACGACAAACTTGGCCAGTTGTAGAAAATGCATTAGGAGAAATCATTCTAGTGCCTGGACTAGGCTGTAATGTGCAGCATTACTCTACAATGCCTAATTTGAATGTGATACAATACTAATATTACAAAGGAGCTATTTGTCATGTGGGCAGAAAAAGATATAAAGAAAGTGTTGGTTAATGAAGAACAAATTAGTGCGCGTTCGAAAGAGTTGGGTGCGAAGATTACAGAAGATTATGCGGGGAAACAACCACTACTCGTTGCGTTATTGCGTGGATCCGTTCCTTTTTTATCTGAGTTAATCAAGTACATCGATTTAGACATTCAATATGATTTTATGGATGTTAGCAGTTATGAAGGTACAGAATCAATTGGCGACATCAGAATCTTGAAGGATCTAGATACATCTGTCAAAGGACTAGATATCTTGCTTGTAGAGGATATCGTTGATACAGGAAGAACAATTCAGACTGTATGTGAAACACTAATGCACAAGGGTGCTAATAGCGTTAAGATTATTACTCTATTAGATAAACCTAGCCGTCGTGTTGTAGATATTAAAGCAGACTATGTTGGTTTTGAAATCGCAAATGAATTCGTTATTGGATTTGGCATGGATTTCAACCAGAGATATCGTTGCCTTCCATACATTGGAGTATTGAAGGACGAATGTTATCAATGTAATGAGGAGTAAATAAATGCAGAGAAATAGACTAGCGAACTTTCTTCCATATCTCGTAGTCATTCTTGCGATTGTAAGCTTATTAGGCTTGAACATGGGCGCTTCTTCAGAGCGTATCAGTTATTACGAATTGCAGAATGTAATTGAAAAAGAGAATGTGGAAGAAGTATCTGTCTCAATCGGAACTAATGTGACTGTCGTAAAGGGTGTTTATGAAAAAGATAAACAAAAAGTAACATTCACTGCGACAATCCCATCTACTTCTGATGAAATTGGACAGGTAATTAAAAATCTTGGAAAAGATTCCACAAAGTTGACGATTGTTGATGCGGACGCATCCAATATCTTCTTAGAGACAGTGGCATCCATTATTCCATTTATCTTATTTGCAGTATTTGCGGTTTGGATGTTAAACCGTATGAATGGTGCAAACGGTGCCAATGCGAAGGCATTCGAATTCTCAAAATCTAGAGCGAAGTTAGAAGGTAAGATTCGTGTTCGCTTTAATGATGTAGCAGGTTGTGATGAAGAAAAGCAAGAAATGGCAGAAATCATCGACTACCTCAAATATCCTAAGA
>CALEMV010000309.1 GCA_937910655.1 uncultured Solobacterium sp. | reverse complement strand
GATATTTAAATATTTGATATTCACATAATATCACAATTTTTAAGTTTTAAATATGCACTAGTCTTTCTACAATATGGTTAGTAAGTGAACTCAGGAGGAAAGAAATCATGAAAAAATTTTTCTTACTACTTGCGGCATCCGCAATGTTAATTGGATGCACAAATAAACCTGCAACAACTTCCACAACAGCAACTGAAAATACAAACTCAGGTGGAAAGTCAAAGGTTATGTTGTACTCCTCATTAAAGGAACAACAATTAGAAGCTTTAAAAGAAGGATTTGAAGCTGCTCATCCAGAGTATTCTTTAGACTATTACGCAGCTGGCACATCTAAGGTTGCGACAAAGATTGCGACAGAAAAGCAATCTGGTCAAATCGCAACTGACTTAGTATGGATTGGTGACCCATCCAACTATGTAACATTTAAGGAACAGGGTATCTTAGAAGCTTATGAATCTCCAGAAGCTGCTAACATCGATGAAAAGTTCAAAGATCCAGAACACTTCTACACAGGCGCACGTCTTGTAGTTATGGGCTTAACAACAAATACAAATACAGTTCCAGAAAACGAAGTTCCAAAGACTTGGAAAGACTTATTAAAGGATGAGTTCAAGGGACAGATTGTTATGACAGACCCAGGTGAATCCGGAACAACATTTTACTTAGTAGCTAGCTTAATGAACAACCCAGAATATGGTGTTGAATTCTTCGAGAAGTTAAAAGAACACGGTGCTGAATTAGAATCAGGTACAACTTCTACACATACAAAGGTAGCTGCAGCTGCTTATAAGGTAGCTATTGGTGTTGACTACGTTACACAATCTCTAGCAGATAAGGGTTCTACAATTCGTTTCACATATCCAGAAAAGGATTTAATCGCTGTATCTAGTCCAATCGCATTACTCAAAGACTCACCAAACCCAGAAGGTGGTAAGGCTTTATATGACTACATCCTTTCTAAGGAAGGACAAGAAATTCTTGCGAAGAATGACACAATGCCAATCCGTGGAGATGTTAAGAAGGAAGGCACACTATCATTAGATGAAATTATCGCTCGTGCAATGGTTGCGGATGACAAGGCAATCGCTGAACAGAGTGCAGAAATCTTAGAGAAGTTCGACAAGATTTTCAAATAAACAACTAGGAGAAAACCATGGCAAAAGTACAATTTAACGATGTATCTTTTAGCTATGGAGACAAAAAGATTATCCAAAACCTATCATTAGAAGTAAATGATGGCGAAATTATGGGTGTAATTGGACCCTCAGGGTGCGGTAAAACTACATTGATTAGACTTCTCTGTGGTTTTATCAAGCCTGAAACAGGGTCCATTTTTATTGGAGAAACTTGTGTCTTCGACGCTAAAAAGAGAATTAATATCCCACCAGAAAGAAGAAATATTGGTGTTGTTTTCCAAGACTATGCGGTATGGCCACATTTAACAGTATTGGAAAACGTAAAGTATCCATTAAAGAAGAAGAGAATGGATAAGAAACACATGCAGGAAATCGCAATGAATGCGCTCAAGCAGGTACAGATGGAAGGCTATGCTAACCACTTGCCATCACAGTTGTCCGGTGGACAACAGCAGCGTGTAGCGATTGCCAGAGCACTTGTATCATCAAAAGAATTAATTGTGTTAGATGAGCCTATCACAAACTTAGACTTGAAACTACGTCAAGAGATGTTGAAGGAAATTCGTGAGATTCAAAAGACAATTGGAACAACAATCGTGTATATCTCACATGACCAAGAAGCTTCTTTGGAGTTATGTGATCGCTTGGCAATCATGGACCAACAAGGTAATATCCGTCAGTTAGGTAACGACTACGATATCGTTATGAAGCCTAAGGATCGTTATATCTTTGAATTTGTAGGTATTTCTAACTTCGTTGATGTTGTGACGAAGGAAGATGGTATCTACATTCATGCGGAAAATGGATTAGTGAAGTTAGATGAAAAGTCTGCACTCAGAAATCCTGCAAAGGCATATCAATTAGCATTTAGACCAATGGATGCAGTATTTGATAACGAAAGTCCTATCAAGGGTAAGGTAGTTACAGAAACTTTCCTAGGAAATATTACAAACTACTTTATTCAATTAGGTGATAAACAAATCCGTCTTCAACAATCTGCTTTAGATGTAATGAAGTACGGCAAGGCAAAGGAAGGCCAAGAAGTTGGCTTGAAATTTGTTCGTAAGTTCTATTATGAAAAGGAGGAGGCATAATGTTTAAGCGTAAAACGTTAAATAATGATTTAGCTGCGCTAGATGGTCGTAAGTTTTCTTTAGATAAAATTATGATTATCGCAAGCTTTATCATCCTTGCGATTATTGCGATTGTTCCGGTCGCCTCCATTATTGTGAATGCTTTATTCGTAGATGGAAAACTAGCATTAGATAGCTTCTTCAAAGTTCTATTGAATAAAGAAAACATCGGTGCGATGTGGAATACAATCACCATTGCATTCTGGGTAACAATTTTCGGTACTATCATGGGCTTGTTCTATGCATGGTTACTGGGACGTAGTGATATTCCTATGAAGGGATTCATGCGTGCATTATTTAGCATTCCATACATGTTCCCTCCATTTTTTGGAGCCATGGCTTGGGACTTATTGTTATCGGGTAGAGGTGGATATTTAAACAACTGGTTAATGTCTACATTCCATTTAACAAAGGCACCGATTAACATTAACTCTATCTGGGGAATTATCTTCGTTGAAGTTTCTTACTACTTCCCATTTGTATTCATGCAGGTAGTAAGTGCATTAGAGAGAATGGACCCAACACTCGAAGAATCTGCACGTATTGCTGGTGCTTCACAGGGATATGTTATTCGTAAGATTACATTACCACTTGTTAAGCCTGCAATTTCATCTGGTGCGCTATTGATTATGATTTCATCATTATCACACTTTGGTGTCCCTTCTATCTTAGGATTCTCGCAGAACATCTACACATTACCAACACGTATCTTCCAGCTGATTAACCGTGCTGCTGGTGACTTCCAGGGTATTCGTGAAGCGACAATTCTATCTATCTTGTTAGTTGTTGTTGTATCTGTAGCACTTTTATTACAGAAGGCTATCTTGAAGTCTGGAAGCTATGACATTATCAAGGGTAAGAGTATGCGTCCAACCGTAATTAAATTACGTTCTGCTAAGATTCCTCTCTTGATTATCTCTATCGTGACATTAGTTATCATTGTAGTTGTACCATTAGGAATGATTTTCTTAGTTGGTCTATTGAAGTCTTACGGTCTACCACTTGTACCAAGTAACTTCGACTTCAGCAACTACACAAAGATCTTATTCAACGACAAGATGGTTCGTGATGGTGTTTCCAACTCCTTAATCTTAGCAGTAAGCTCAGGTATCTTTGCGATGTTACTAGGTGTAATGATTGCTTATGTAATCATCAAGATCAAGCCAAAGGGAAAGGGTGCTTTGGAATTCTTAGCTACACTTCCATACTCTTTACCAGGTACAGTACTTGCAATCGGTGTCATTCTTGCATGGTCTGGAAAGATCTTAAATATCAACCTATATAACACACTATGGATTATCTTCATTGCTTATATCGCACGTTACTTGTCTTTCTCTATGAACGCAGCTTCCGCTGCCTTAAGACAGGTACACCCATCATTGGAAGAGGCTTCACGTTCTTGCGGTGCTTCTCATACAGAATCCCTCAAGGATATTACACTTCCGCTCATTCGTCCTGCAATGTTATCGGGTTTCTTCCTAATCTTCTTGCCAGCAATGCGTGAATTAACAACAAGTTCACTCTTGTATGGACCATATACAAGAACATTAGGTGTAGCTATCTACATGTTACGTAGTGATGGATATTACACACAAGCTTCAGCACTTGCAACTCTAACAATCTTATTGATCGTTGTTGTAAACTGGATTATCAACTTTATTACGAAGGAAAGAAAGGGCGTATAAGTATGAATCAGATTGAATTAATAAATGTAAGAAAAGACTATACGACCAAAACATTAGGTACAGTGACAGCAGTAAATAACTTCAACCTAACAATCAAGAAGGGTGAATGTTTCTCGTTCTTAGGACCTTCTGGATGTGGTAAGACAACAACTCTACGTATGCTTGCAGGTTTTGAAGACTTAAGTGAGGGTGAAATTCGCTTAGAGGGTAAGGTTGTATCCAATAAGGCGAAGAACTTATATGTTCCACCTGAACACCGTAACTTAGGAATGGTGTTCCAGGCATTCGCTGTATGGCCACACTTAAACGTGTTTGATAACGTAGCCTTCCCGTTACAAGTTCAAAAACGCCCAAAGGCAGAGATTGAGGAACGTGTAAATCTTGCGCTTAAACAGACGAACTTATTAGACCAAGCAAAGGTATTCCCATCTGATTTATCTGGTGGTGAACAACAGAGAATTGCGTTAGCACGTTCTATCGTTGTTAACCCAGGAATCTTATTATTAGATGAACCTTTATCTAACCTTGATCCAAAATTAAGAGAGAGTATGCGTTTTGAAATTAAGCGTCTACAAAAGGAATATAACTTCACAATCGTATTCGTAACACATGACCAGTCAGAAGCCTTGGCGTTATCTGATCGTCTACTTGTTATGAACAAGGGTGAAATCATCCAAATCGGCACACCACAAGAACTCTACAACAAGCCAGTAAGTTTATTCGTACATAACTTCTTAGGTGAATCTAACTTCACAAAGGTTGAGTATAGAGATGGCAAGGTATATGCCGATGGTGATACAACACAACCACTACCATGTGATATCAAACACATGGATAAAGCAGTGAAGCTTGCGACTAGACCAAGTGAGATTGAAATCAATCATGAGTCTGGCATCAAGACAAAGATTACAAAGCGTATTATCTTATCTGAATATACAGAATATTATGTAAGTTTAGGTACACAGGAATTAAAGATTCAAGCACCACACCACCAAGTTTTGGCAGTGGGTGATGAATGTTATATCCGCTTAGTAAACCCTGTATATTATGATGCGGAAGAACGTAATTTAACACACGCTGAATAAATATGAAAAGGAGTGAATTACCACTCCTTTTGTTGTATTTATCTACTGATATTTAATGCAAGTGCACCATAGATACCCGCTTTATTTCCAAGCTTTGCTTGGTGAATTTGTACACCACCAAAGCCTGGAATTACATATTTTTGATATGCTTTTTTAATGTTGTTAAATACATATTCTTGTTCGAGTATACCACCGCCAAGGATGAATAGTGGTACGTTATATACGTGTGTTAAAGAACATAACCCAATCGCAATCAGTTCAATCCAAGCATCTAAAACCGCTTTCATTTCAGGATTATTTAAGTGTTCAAATAAGATTCTTCCATTTGTAATGCATGGATTAACTTGTTGTGCATTTTTGATGAGTGCAGTTGTGGATGCTAGAGATTCATAACTACCATCCCATGGTTTATTAACTATTGATGATTGCAATATCATACCGCCTAGCATGACACCTGCAGATTTACCTGCACCATAGTATGGTTGCCCATTTAGGTATATTCCTCCACCAATGCCAGTGCCATAGGTTAAGCAGATGAAATCTTTGTAGCCTTTGCCTGCGCCGTATTGGTTTTCACCACGAGCAGCGGCGTATACATCATTTTCAACTGTGACTTTGAC
>CALEMV010000308.1 GCA_937910655.1 uncultured Solobacterium sp. | reverse complement strand
GTGATATGAATGCACAGCTAAAGAAACAAAATCGTGAGAAAGAAGAAATGATTCAGAATATTTCGCATGACTTAAAGACACCAATCGCAACTATTAAGTCATATGGAGAATCTATTAAAGATGGTATTTATCCATACGAAACATTAGAAAAGTCTGTCGATGTTATTATCGAACATGCAAATCGTTTGGAAAAGAAAGTGAAGAGTTTGATCATCCTCAACAAGATGGATTATTTAAAGGATACTGTTGAGGAAGGAAATCATCTCAACATGAATAAAATTATTGATAAAGCATTACTATCACTTAAGGTTGTTCGCCCAGAAATTAGTTTTATCTGTGAGTTGGATGAAGAGGTTTTCTTCCATGGCGAAGAAGAACCTTGGCGGATCGTAGTGGAAAATCTGATTGATAATGCATTACGTTATGCCAAGAGTTATATCAAGGTGACATTACATGAAGATGAGTTATGTGTAATCAATGACGGTAAGAATATTTCGAAAGACCGTTTGAGTACATTATTCCATCGCTATGAAAAGGGATCAGATGGCCAATTTGGTTTAGGTTTATCCATTGTTCACCGTGTAGTGACGACATATGGTTACCGCGTAGTGGCAGAAAATCTCACCGAAGGTGTATGCTTTAGAATCTGGCATGATGCTAGGAAACAAAAGCCAAAGAAAACAAACGAAAATCATCAAACATAAACTTGTATAAATGGGTGAAAAATTCATCGATATCGATTAAAATAGAAAGACATATGAAAAAAACAGAACAGATTTACGGTGTAAAAACGACATATATCACAGAAGGCGAAGGACCAGATATGATCCTTCTGCATGGATGGGGTCAAAATAAGGAAATGATGCAGGCAATCTTTGATCACTACAAAGATTGCTATCGTGTATTTGCGATTGATTTTCCTGGCTTTGGTGAGAGTGATAATCCACCAGTTGCTTGGGGTGTTCCTGATTATGAGGCATTTCTAGAAGACTTTATTGCAGTGAATCAAATTCAAAATCCGATTCTTGTTGGACATTCCTTCGGTTGTCGTGTGGCGATTCGCTACGGTGCAAAGAATCCAGAGAATGTTAAGAAGATGTGCTTAACAGGTGCTGCGGGTATACGTCCAAAGCAATCCCTTGAAAGTAAGATTCGTGTCAAGTTGTTTAAAGCTGGTAAGTGGCTTTTAAAAGTAACTGGCCAAACTAAAAAATTAGAAGAACTTCAAAAGAATGCTGGATCAGAGGATTATCGTAATGCACAGGGTATTATGAGACCTACTTTTGTAAAGGTAGTGAATGATGATGTGACAGAGTTATTGCCTTTGGTAAAGTGTCCTGTATTACTTGTATGGGGTGATTTAGATACAGCTGCACCACTATGGATGGGACAGCAAATGGAGAAGATGATGCCTGATGCAGGTCTTGCGATATTCGCGGGTGATGACCACTGGGCATATTGGCACCAAGCAGACCGTTTTAATCGCGTTCTGGATATATTCTTAAAGGAGACGGCTTAGTATGGAAAGATGGATACTTGCGGTTGTAACACTAGTTGCAATGTTGATACCAACAAAACATGCATTACATATGTTCCAGCAGAACCGCTATGAATTAGGTAGATACAGTAAGTGGCTTGCTGGGAATAAAAAGATGATACAGGGAATGTTGGTTACAACACTTTGTTATATCGTCGTTGCGGGATTATTAACATACTTTGCTGGATTTACAATCTTTGCATGGGTATGGGTTGGTCTACTACTTGTATTTACAGGTATTAACTTTACGAGAGAGAAAAACAAGAAATATATTAAACCACTTGTATATACAGGTCGTGTAAAGCGTCAAATTGCTGTGATGGTTTTACTGGAGATTGGTCTTGTATTCCTCAACTTTAAATTATTACCTCAGTATGCATGCATATCAACACTTGTAATTATTCTACCTTGGATTTTAATCTTCCTGGTCGGATGGATTACATCTCCAATTGAAGCACTTGTAAAACAATGGTTCATTGGTCAAGCAAAGAAGATTCTTCGTGAGGATAAAGATCTGATTAAGATTGGTATCACTGGTAGCTACGGTAAGACATCTACTAAGAATGTCATGCAGGCAATGATTGGTGAGCAATTTAATACATTAATGACACCTGCTTCATACAATACACCAATGGGTATTACAATTACGATTCGCACTTTGTTAAAACCGATTCATCAAGTATTTGTATGTGAGATGGGTGCTGATCATGTTGGTGAAATTACTTCTCTAATGAAGTTTGTACAACCATCTATTGGTGTTGTAACATCGATTGGCCCTCAACACTTAACAACCTTTGGCTCACAAGAAAACATCATCAAAGAGAAAATGCAGATGATGGAACTATTACCAAAGGATGGCCTCGGAGTTCTCAACTATGATAACGATTTTATCCGTAACTATCGTTTAAAGAATCCTGTTAAGACAGTGAGTTATGGTGTAAAGAGTAGAGACGTTGATTATTACGCAGATGATATTACTTACACTCGTATGGGTTCTTCTTTCACGGTTATTCATCGTGATGAACATGTACGAATCGAAACAAAGCTTCTAGGTGAGTTGAATATCCTAAATATTCTATCCGCTATCTGTGTCGCAAGACACCTCAATGTGCCATGGCCAACAATTCAGCGTGCAGCGAAGAATATGAAGCAGGTTGAACATCGCTTAGAACTTAAGACAATTAATGGTTATCGTTTTATTGATGATGCGTTTAACTCGAATCCAGTTGTTTCCGCAATGGCAC
>CALEMV010000307.1 GCA_937910655.1 uncultured Solobacterium sp. | reverse complement strand
CATGTTTCAGGATACTATAGCCGCAATCGCCACTGCAGATGCGATGGGAGCCATCTCTGTCATTCGTATTTCTGGTAGTGACGCAATTCAAATCGTTACCGACTTATCAGGTAAAGATTTTAGCGATGCCAAGGGATATACAATTCATTACGCAACCATTAAAGAAGGAAATGAATCTGTTGACGAAGTACTCGTCAGCCTTTTCCGTGCACCAAAATCATATACAGGTGAAGATGTTGTGGAAATCTCTTGTCATGGTGGCGTCTATATCACAAGAAAAGTTTTGTCCCTCATTCTTGGCGCAGGTGCACGTATGGCACGTCGTGGAGAATTTACAGAACGTGCATTCCTCAGTGGAAAAATGGACTTGTCGCAAGCAGAAGGTATCAATGACTTAATTTGGGCAAAAGATGAAATTAACGCGAAGAGCGCAATCCATTCATTAAAAGGGTCTGTCGCAAAACTGATGAGACCATTAGAAGAAGATTTGACACAAATTATTTCGAATATTGAAGTAAATATTGATTATCCTGAGTATGATGATGTACACCAATTAACTGAGGAGGAAATCCTACCAAAGGCAGAGAAGTGGATTGATGATATTCATCAGATCATCATAACTGCACAACAATCTGCAGTGATTAAAGAAGGAATTAATACCGTTATCTTGGGTAGACCAAATGTTGGTAAGTCTTCCTTGTTGAATGCGCTTTTGGAAGAAGATAAAGCAATCGTTACCGATGTGGCTGGAACGACAAGAGACCTTGTAGAAGGAACTGTACGGCTAAATGGCATCACATTAAACTTGATTGATACCGCAGGTATTCGTAAGAGTGATGATGCGATTGAACAGATTGGTATTACCAAATCCTTACAAGCGTTAGAAAAGGCACAGCTTGTGATTGTTGTATTAGATGGTTCCGAGGAATTAACTAAAGAAGATCAAGAACTATTAGAGAAGACAAAGAATCATAATCGTATTGTTGTATATAATAAGAAAGATAAGGATAGTATGCATGCAGGTATATCTATCAGTGCAATCCAAAAAGATATTACAGAACTAACAAATGCGATTGTTGAAAAATATCATAGTGAATATATCGCAGCCAATAGCGATACATTAAATAATGAAAGACAGATAGGTTATGCTTTGCAGGCAGAACAAGCAATGAACGATGCAGTAAATGCATTACATGCAGGTATGGAGCTTGACTTAGTAACAATCGATTTAGAAAAAGCGTGGACTGCATTACGACAGATCACTGGAAAGGCAGGCAAAGAAGATCTCTTAGATGAAATCTTCTCACGCTTCTGTTTAGGAAAATAAGATGAGTGAATTACATTATGTAGATACCCATTGTCATTTGATGGGAGAAGAGTTTCAAGAAGATTTAGAAGAAGTTATCGCACGCTGTAAAGAAAAGCATGTGGATAAATTAATGATTATTACACTATCACTAGAAGAAACAAAACGAGCAATCGAATTTGTTAAACGTAACCCAGAAAACTACAAGGTTGCGGCGGGTATCTTTCCAGAAGATGTGACGAAGATAGATGAAAAATATTGGAATGAATTTTGTGAGTTAGCCAAAGATCCAATGGTAACTGCGATTGGAGAGATTGGACTAGAGTACCACTGGGTTACAGATGAAGCTGAGCGTGCTGTACAGCGTGAATACTTTGCAAAGTTAATCGAACTTGCTAGAGAAGTAAATAAACCAATCCTAGTACATTCTAGAGATGCCATGCAGGATACCTTCGATATTATGAAGAAACATCACTGGAAGGGATTATTGCATTGTTTTCCAGGTTCAAAAGAGATGGCAAAAGAATTTACGAAGTTAGGGTACTATATCGCACTTGGTGGTGCCTTAACATTCAAAAATGCAAGACACGCTGTAGATGTAGTAGAGACAATCGACTTAAACTACTTGCTGAGTGAAACAGATGCACCATACATGGCACCAGTTCCAGTCCGTGGAACTCGAAATGAACCATCCAATATTCCATACATTGTAGAAAAGATGGCAGAGATTCGAAATATTTCAGTTGAAGATATGGCTGCACAAATCGATGCCAACTGGACTAGATTTCTGGAGGAAGCTGATGGATCGCATTCATGAGATAATCGTTGTGGAAGGAAGACACGATACACAACAATTAAAGAAATACTTTGATTGTGAAACGATTGAGACAGGTGGTAGTAGTATTGATGATAAAGTCATTGAACAGATTCGCTATGCCGCAGGTACACGAGGTGTTATTGTCTTTACTGATCCAGATACACCAGGCAATCAAATCCGCCATATTATTAATCAACATGTTCCTAACTGTAAGAATGCATTTGTTGAGAAGCGTAATGCACGTACAGAGAAGAAGGTTGGTATTGAACATGCGGATAAAGATACATTGTGGAACGCACTACAAAATGTCGTAACGATCACCAATTCACCAAAGGGTAGTCTAAAGATGAGCGACCTATTTGAACTTGGTCTAAGTGGTCAATCTGATAGTGCAGAATTACGACGTAAAGTTGGAGAATACTACCATATTGGAGATGGTAATGCGAAGACCATGCTTGCAAGGTTAAACTGTATTGCGGTTTGCAAAGAGGAATTACGAGAGGTTATAGATAAATGAAAAAATTAATTTCAACACCGTCTCGCACAAAAGAGATACTAGATCAATTTGGATTACGAGCGAAGAAAGGATTTGGCCAGAACTTTTTAGTTGATCCAATTATTGTAGAACGCTGTGCTGAAATATCACATTGCGAAGGCGCAGTCATCGAAATTGGTCCAGGCATAGGAAGTCTAACCGAACAACTCGCAATGCATGCACAACACGTACTTGCATTTGAGATAGATGAAGGTTTAATACCAGTACTACAACATACTTTAGAGGACTATTCCAATGTAGAGATTATCCTACAGGATTTCTTAACATGTGATTTAGATGAAGTTGTACATGCATTAAAAGAAAAGTATAAAACTGTATCTGTATGTGCAAATCTTCCATACTACATTACGACACCAGTATTATTTAAAATATTTGAAAATCCAGATATCTCTTATATTACGGTTATGGTACAGAAGGAAGTCGGTGACCGCTTCATCGCAAAACCAAAAGATCCTGAATACAACGCCCTATCTGTAGAGGGGCAATATTTATTCGATATCAAGCGTTTATTTACAGTACCAGGAAGGTCATTTAATCCTTCCCCTGCTGTCGATAGTGTCATTATCCAATTCGCAAGAAAGAATAACGACGCAAGTAATGAAGAGATTCGAGACTTCTTTGAACTGGTAAGAGCCTGTTTCAAACAACGCCGTAAAACCATTTACAATAATCTGAAAGAATATGTAGATGATGGTACTAAGGCGACAGAGATACTAGAGAAGGCTAATATTCCAGCCAATAAACGCGCACAGGAATTAACCATTGATGAATTAAAACAAATTCATGAGGTCATGAAATGAAAGAGCGAGCATACGCAAAGATCAATCTGTGTTTAGATGTTGTAGGTAAACGAGATGATGGTTACCATGATTTAAAAATGATTATGGTTCCAATCAATTTCTACGATGTTTTAGAAATGGAATTTGCAAAACAAACAACACTGGAGCTAAATCGAGACTACTTACCAATCAATGATAAGAATACAATTGTAAAGGCTATTCATATCATGCAGGAAAAGTACGGCCTCAAAGAGGAGTTTTGCTGTCGTTTAGAGAAACATATTCCTACAAGAGCTGGTCTTGCGGGTGGTAGTGCAGATGCGGCTGC
>CALEMV010000306.1 GCA_937910655.1 uncultured Solobacterium sp. | reverse complement strand
TTTGTAGTACCAGTATATCTAGCACTCTATCTAGGATTGTTTATTCTATTCTTACCAATTACAACTGGATTTGGTACAACAATACAATTCGCTAAGTTTTTAGCATGGCTACCAGGATGGTATTTCGGATGAAAAAGTATCGTAAGTTATTGATTGATTTATCAATTATCCTAGCATTGACTGTGCTACTAATGTCCCCATATCTAACAAAGAGTTTTCTTGCGATTGAACATGATACCTTCTTTCATGTATCACGTATTGAACAATACGCAAACGCTCTTCAACACGGACAAATACTTCCAGCTATTTATCCATATGAAAATGGAGGATTTGGTTACGGAAGCCCTCTCTTTTACTCTGATATATTCTTACTATTACCAGCAATTCTACATAACTTGGGACTAGTATTGGTTGATAGCTATAAGCTTACTGTATTTCTAGCAAGTTTATGTTCTGGAATTACAATGTACATGCTTGCAGGTAAGTTTACTCAGAAGTCACCGATTCGATTGCTTGCTGTCGCCGCATATCTTTTCAGCAACTATCACATCACAGATATCTATGTACGTGGTGCATTAGGTGAAGTGTTTGCGCTTGTAGGCATTCCACTTATACTATCTGGTCTATATGAAATCTTTGAAACCAATCAGAAATATTCACTCTCCTATCTAATTGGTTTGGTGATTACTGTATTATCACATAACCTAAGCTTCTTATTATGTTTTATACTAGTACTCATTTTTAGTATCATTTATCTTCCGACAAAATCTATCCATAGATATAGAATTCTTATTGTCGAAAGTATGCTGGCATGTTTATTCACTGCTTTCTATACCTTCCCGATGATAGAACAACTAAAATCACAACAGTTCTATCTCAATTACTATGCATCTAGTTCCGCATTAGAAAGTCATGCAATGGCATTCTGGCAATTCTTTGTAAACCAAACTGTGTTTGGTTTATCTGGCAATCAATATAATGCAACTAACGCAATGGTCGTAAACATTGGTTTATTTTTGAGTATTACACCTATCAGTTATCTCTTTCTGAATCAGAAAGAGAAACATACATTCCTAACTATCATGTTAGTAATTGGATGGATTTGTATGTTATTACCTGCACAGATATTCCCTTGGAAGTACATAGCATTTGCTAGAGTATTACAGTTTCCATGGCGATTAAACATGTTGGCATTACCACTATTATGTATTCCTTCTGTAATAGGTATCGAAAAGTTTACACTTAAACTAAAGTATTTACCTATCTGCTTAGTATTGTTATTAAGTTTAGAAGGAATCTTTCATCTCTATCCTGCAACGAAACGTACATTTATCATGCCACACAATACCACATGGCAAGAAGTAACCAATGGTAAACTCATTGACCCATACTATTCTGCACAATACATGCGCGTAGAACTTGCTGGTGGTGATTATCTTCCTTATCACTCTCCTGATTTCCGTAGTTATACAAAGACAATTCAAACTACATCAGGTGAAACAATTACAACTGGTGAATGGATAGACTATGGTAGTTATCGCTTTACAATTACCAATCCACAAACTGTTGTACTACCTATTACGTATTACAAAGGTTATATCGTTCGCAATATTGATACAGCAGAGATTCTAGAGACCTCATTAAGTCACAATGGTCTTGTCAGTGTTTCAATCCCAACTGCTGGTACGTATGTATGTCTATACCAAAATACCATCATACGTATGGGATCTATATGGATTTCTATTCTTACATGCATGCTAAGTATTGGCTATATCATTTATCGTAAACGAAAAAAGGATATTCTATAACAAATATCCTTTTTTTGTTTATTTAGATTTGGTACCACTTGATTTCGTTAGCTTCTAAATGTAATAAGAAGGATGTTCCATCTCCACGGTAGATAACAGTATCTTGTGGTTCGTATGTGTTATTTACTACGCAATAGCTTTGTGTAGAAGGATATACGTTTACGTCAACGTTATAGTTTTCAGAATACCACTTCTTCATGTCATCTTCACGATGACAACTGTAGTAAATTGCACGATAGAGAAGTCTTGCATTTTCAAAGCTAAATGGTAAACCATTCATGTATACTGCTCTACCCTTACCATATTCATTTACTGCTAGTTTCACACTGAGGTCTTCTTGTTTGATAACCTTAGTGCCTGGTAGTGCATAAACACTATTTACGTTTTCACCCCAGTCTTCATGTTCTAACTGTTCTGTAATGAAGTGATCATGACATTGCCAGTTGTACTTGTCTGTATGGAGTGTGAAATCTAGTTCTTTATCAACACCTAATACATCATAAAGTGTGAAGAACTTACCATTTCTTGCACAAGCTGTTGGTTCACCAATACCGATGAAACCTCCACCATTATCTACATAACGACGTAGGATTGTGATAATCTTTTCATCGAATTCTTCACCACCACTAAAGCTTGTGTAACTACTACCGTAGTTTAGTACAACATCAATATCATTTAAGATATCTGGATTTTCACGTAGTTCTTCAAAACTGATGAACTTCACATCAAATGGGAAACCACTGAGTGATTCTAGAACACCTGTATAAGAGTAGATTTGCTTGTAGCGAATTGCGTGATGTACAAGGTGTGCACCCCAACGACGAAGTTCGCCATAGCTATTTAATACACCAACCTTGAGTAGGTTATGTGGTGTTTGTTTTCCTACATGTTCATAGAGTTCTCTAAATTCATCGCATACTTCAGAAACATACTCGATAAACTCTGGGAACTTTAATGCAAGTTTCAAGTATCCTCCATAACCGATACGATCAACTGGTGCACGTAAGATTGCACGACGTGCTGTTACCCAGTTTACTTTCGCTTCTTGTAATGGATCTCCACCTTCATGGAATGTATCTGGGAAGAAGTATGGTAAGAATCTACCTTCTGTATACTTCACACCCTTGATATCTGAAATCAAGCGTAATGTAGAACCTGAACCAACACTACCTACAACAGCATCCAATCCAATTTCAGAGAAGTACTTACCATATGGTTCTGTACCAATCCAATGGTCTCCCAAGAACATCATCGCTTCCTTACCATAGGAATGACAGATGTCTACGAGCACCTTTGCAAGCTTGCATACTTCTTTTTGTTGGAAGTCGATAAAGTCTTTATATTCCTTGGAAGGAACACAGAACTGACTGTTATGAAAGCCTTTATTAATAATAAATTCTGGACGGAACTTATAGCCAACTTCCTTTTCGAACTGTTCCAAAATATATGGTGACACAGATGCACTATATCCATACCAGTCAACGAACTTCTCGCGAGCAAACTCATCAAACTGTAATGTGAACTGGTGGAAGAATGTTGTAAAGCGTACAACATTTACATCTTCTCTTTCTTTACAGAACTTATGTAACTTCTCAATGACGTGTTTCTGTGTTTCTGGTAAACGTACATCTAATGTCATCTGATGTTCTTCATCTACCCAATCATTTGTTAAGAAGTTATACATATGAACTGGATCCCACACAATAAACGCTAAAAAGCTGACTGTGTATGCATGATAAGGAATCGCTTCCTCAATCACCACATCACCATTTTCTTCATCAAAATACCAGTTTAAAACAACTGTATCTGTTGTACGATCAATGACTTCCCACCAACGGTGAATATCATTTGTTGGGTTTACTTTGAATTGATCCTTGTAGAAATGTTCCATGATTTTGATGTGTAAGCATGTATCTTTTGCAGTAACGAAGTCACTCATCAAATACATCTGTTGCATCTCATCAGGATGTTCTTTTGCCCACGCATTATCTTTGCGTGTTGTGTAATATGTAGCGTATTGCTTAATATCCATCTTTCGTAATGCTTCAGGCATATCAGTGCCATCACAATCACGAATCGCATCAGCCTTCCACTTCTTGATGATTTCGATTGTATCCTCAATCACATCAATATCGGTTGGGACTGTAACTCTTCCTGTATTCATACTTAATTAATCTCCATTAAACGATACGGTTTTCTGTCTCTGGATCAAAGAAGTGTACCTTCTCCAAATCCATTGCCAGTCTAAAGGATGCACAATCTGAAAGGTCATAGCGTGCATTCACTCTTGCCTGTAACTTCTGTCCTGCAATCTTTCCATGTAGGATAAATTCATTACCTAAAAGTTCACTTACATCAATCGCAAAGTCAAACACAGCACTTGGATATGTTTCATTTACAATTTCCTCTGCGTGTAAATCTTCTGGACGAATACCCATCACAATTTCTTTGCCTTCATATGCTTGCATGTCTTTTGTAAACTGTTCCGGTAGTTCAATATGCATATCACCAATGGTGAATTTTCCACCAGCGTATGTTCCCTTTAGGAAGTTTGTGGCTGGAGAACCAATAAATCCTGCCACGAACATGTTTACTGGATTCTGGTAGATTTCCTTTGGTGTTCCAATCTGTTGGATATATCCATCTTTCATGATGACAATACGGCTAGCCATTGTCATCGCCTCTGTTTGATCGTGTGTTACGTAGATTGTTGTAGCACCGATATTTTTGTGTAGTCGAATGATTTCACTACGCATCTGTACACGAAGCTTAGCATCTAAGTTAGATAATGGTTCATCCATTAAGAATACTTTCGCATTACGTACGATTGCTCTACCTAACGCTACACGTTGTCTTTGACCACCAGATAAAGCCTTAGGCTTTCTATCTAAGTATTGTTCAATTTCTAATGCTTTTGCGGCTGCACGTACACGACGGTCAATTTCATCTTTGTTAGTCTTACGAATCTGTAATCCAAATGCCATGTTTTCATAAACTGTCATAAATGGATATAACGCATAAGACTGGAATACCATCGCAATCTCACGATTCTTAGGTGCAACATCATTCACCAATTTATCGTCGATATACAATTCACCATTTGTGATATCTTCCAAACCTGCAATCATACGTAAAGTTGTTGATTTACCACATCCGGAAGGACCAACCAATACGATGAATTCTTTATCTTGAATCTCTAAGTTAAAATCAAATACTGCCTGTACTTTATTATCGTAAATCTTATTGATATGACGTAATGATAAGTTTGCCATATATCGTCCCCCTATTTAAATCTCTTGTTATACAGATGTATAACAAACAAAATACCAATCAGTCCAACTACCTGAATACCGAGATTCACATAGCCAACTTCTCTTTGACCAATAATTACCATTGCTAGACTGACAACAAATAGAATTGCCATCAAGATTGATTGTGTTGTTCGATTCATATGTCCTCCTAGTCCTTAAGACCGCCTAAGGTCATACCTTGTGTCAAGCGTCTTTGTACAAGAATGTATAAGATCAATGTTGGCAACATAACAATCACAAGTCCTGCATACATCGGTCCATAATTAGTCGCTGCTTTCTGTGCGGACATCAGATTCTGTAATCCTACAGGTAGTGTCTTAAGTGCCTTCGTCTGCACAAGTGTTAATGAAATAATATATTCATTCCAGAATGCCAAGAAGTTAAATAGGATAACTGTGATAATACTTGGCTTTGCCATACGGAACATGACTCTTACCATGGTTGTAAAGTAACCACAACCATCGATTTCCGCAGCTTCCTCATATGCCTTTGGCAAAGAACGGAAGTAGCTTGCAAGAAGATATACTGTAAATGGAATTGCTGTAGATGCATATACAAGCGCAAGAACAAAACGGTTATTCATAAAGAACTGTAGACCGCTCTTTGCTAGTGACTTATCCCAACCATTCAACATTAAGAAGATTGGCACAACAATGTAGTTTACGTTAATAAATAAGCCAGCCATGATGAGTGTGTTAAAGAACTTTCTGCCTTTAAATTGGAATCTAGCAAGTACATATGCAGCTGGTAATGAAACCACTAGTAAGATTGCTAGAGCCATTGCAGTTACAAGTGCTGAGTTCAAAATAAAATCACCAACTTGTGCAATTTGGAAAGCATCAATAAAGTTCTGAATATTAAATCCTTGTGGTAATGCCCATGGGTTTCCATAGAACTCAGCATTTGTTTTAATTGATGCTAAGAATACCCAGGATACCGGAATGATAATGGATATCGCTAAAGAAATCAGCGCAACATATATAAAGATTTTGTATAAATCAAAATGTTTTCTCTTCATATTACCTCCTAAATCTCAATCGAATCACGATGTGTTACGCAATTGATTGCCCATGATAAGGTAAATGAAAGAATAAATACAACTGCACCGATTGCCATACCATAGCCATAACTTGAACGATTATATGCTTGCAAGTACATATAACTGAGCACTGTTTCACTAGCTCCATCAGGACCACCACCAGTCATGACTTGCACAAACAAGAAACTCAGATTAATGGTTGAAATGACGAAGAATGTAAGTGTTGTACGGATATTATCCCAAATCATCGGAATCGTTACCGAGAAGAATTGTTTAACTTTTCCACTACCCTCTAAAGACGCAGCTTCATATAGGTGTTCTGGTATCGTACTCATACTTGCCATATACATAACCATGTAATAACCAATTGCCTGCCAAATTAATGCCGCAATTAACGCATATACAACTAGACCAGGATCACCAAGATACTTTGTCGTACCAGCACTACCATTGAAAAGTCCTACAAGTGAATTTAATAAGCCATTTTCAGATGGATCATAAATCGCACTGAAGATTGCAGAAATAACAACGACAGAAAGGATATTTGGAATATAGAATATGATTCTAAAGAAGTTTTGTCCCTTTATCTTTTCACGAACCAGAATTGATGCAAATAAGATTGCGAAAGCCATCGTTACAATTGTTACTAATACGATGATCAAGATTGTATTCTGAAGAGCGCGGATAAAACTCATATCTTTAAATAACATCTGGAAATTCTTTAATCCTATAAATGTACGGTTATCACTTAAGCCACCCCATTTAAACATCGACATCATAAACACATTTATCGTTGGATATATCATAAATAGTGTTAGTAATATCATTGCTGGAGCCAAGCATATTGTGATAAACAGCTTCTTCTCAACACTTTTTTTCATTTCATTACTCCCTTCCTTAAAATAACGACGGCTGTCCACCATCGTTATTTTAATGAATTCTAATACTTAACAGCGAATTGATTATTTATTTGCTTCGGCAATCTGTTCAACAGCCTTCACTGTTGCGTCATACCATTCATCAACTGTCTTGGAACCATTTACGATTGAGTTTACAGTTGCGTAGAGAACACCTGTATTAGCATCAGCTACACTCACACCTTCAACGATGTTGTCCATAACTTTGAAACCTACTGCATTTGACTTAGCGCCCTTGTCATAGATTGTGTAGTATAAAGCATTTTCATCATCTTTGCCGATGAACTTAGAAGCATCCTTTGTTGGCATTACAGCACCACCGTTTTCATAGAATAACTTTGTAGCTTCATCAGAATATAAGAATGTAATAAACTTCTTAGCTAATTCTGGGTTCTTAGCTTCTTTAGGAATAAATACCTGTTCTGTAAATGCTGTAGAGTAAGCATCACCTGTAGCAGTTACCTTAGGTAAAGCTGTGAATCCCCATTTAAATCCTTCAGCACGTGGAGCTTCAGCCATTTCGCCTGGTAACCATGTTCCGTTAGGAACGAATAATGCTTTGTTATCTAAGACTAATTGTTGGTTCTTCTTGAAGTTATCGCCGTTAGCGTTAGCTACTGTTGTTGGTTCAACATACTGAGCAAGCTTGCCAACGATTTCAAATGCCTTCTTAACTTCTGGTAACTTCCAAGCGTCAACGTTATATGTCATTAACTTCGCATATACTTCTGGTCCTGCTGTTTCATTTAATAAAGCAGAGAAGAATGCATCGAAGTAACCTGTTGTTGGGTATGTGAATAATGAGATACCTTCAGCCTTAGCCTTTTCTCCTAATTCCCACATTTCATCCCAAGTTGTTGGAACACTCCATCCCTTTTCCTTGAATAGGTTAGCGTTATAGAATAATCCACATGGGCTGTAATTGATAGGTGCTAAATATAGCTTACCATCAGCGTATGGTTCTGTAGCTAAACCTTCATAGATACCATCAATGAGCTTATCCTTTACCTTTGTATCTTCACCTAATACTTTTTCATCAAGTACGCTTGTGATGTCTGTTAACATCTTTTCAGCGATCATTGTGTCTGTTAAGCCACCCTTAGATCCAACTGATAAGTAAACTAAGTCAGGATATGTTCCAGCTTGAACTTCGCTACGTAATGTATCAGCGATGTTCTTTTCTAAACGTAGGTCAACCTTAACGCCTTCCTTTTCTTCGAAAGCCTTAACAACAGCTTCCCAACCCTTTGTGCCATATCCGCCATCTAGACCAGAGATGTGCAATGTTGTTTCTTCACTTTCCTTCTGTGAAGAAGCAGCTTCTTTTTTACTACAGCCAATAGCACCGACTGCGAGTAAACCAGCTAATGATAATGTTAATAACTTTTTCATTTGTTCCTCTTTTCCTCCTAAGAAACTTATTTGATAATTTCAGTTTATGGGTGAAAACGCTTTCAAACAAGAGATATATTGCTAAATATTATCGAAATATTGCTGTGATATATCTATTTCGCAATATTTCATATAATCAATTAAAACTTAAGAATACCGATATGCGTTACATGATATGATTAAAGCGATGATTACAGCTATTTCTCAAAACCAAAACGAAGATCGTTCACTAGGTAAGATCTTGTATGTTACCCACTCCCGCTATGAGGGAGATTGGCACTCAACTCCGCACAGTCATGCGTGTGCAGAGCTTTTCTATGTTATCTCTGGTGAAGGCAAATTCTTTGTTGAAGGGAAATACCTCGACATTCAAGCAGATGACCTGATTATTGTAAACTCATATATTGAACACACTGAGGTTAGTAAAGAGAATTCCCCTCTTGAGTATATTGTAGCAGGTATTGAAGGTTTACACTTCCATAGTGATGATAAACGCTTCAATAGTAACTTCAGTATGCATAACTATAAAGCATATAAGAATGATATTCTTTTCTATCTCAAAACATTACTGCATGAAATGGAACATCAAGATGAATACTCTCAACACTTAGTAAATTCTCTATTAGAGATTATGCTTATTAACATGGTACGTCGTACCAATACAACGCTAAATGTATCTCCAGTAAAAAAGACAACGAAAGAATGTATCTTCATCGAAAACTATATCAACGATCACTTCAAAGAAGATATCGATCTAGACAAGCTCAGCGAATTAACATTCTTAAATAAATACTACTTAGTGCATGCATTCAACCAATATAAAGGGATTTCTCCGATGCGCTACTTAATACAGCGCAGAATCTCTGAAGCAAAATTCCTATTAGAGACTACCAGTTATAGTATGAATGATATCTCTGCTATCATTGGCTTCTCGAACCAAAATTACTTTACCTTTGCATTTAAACGCGAGATTGGTTGTTCTCCAAGTACGTATCGTAAACAATTCCTAAAAGCAAAAGACTAAAAACATGCATACAAAAAAGCCGATAACTCGGCTTTTTGTTATGAACGTAAGTCTGCAGATAGCTTTTCTTTGAGTTTTTCAAGAATCGCATCGTGAACAGTACGTACTTCTTCATCATTCAGTGTATGATCAGAAGCTTGGTATGTAATACGTAGAGCTACAGATTTCTTACCTGCTTCAACATGTTCTCCTTCGTAAATATCGAATACTTCCGATTTACGAACAAGCTTCTTACCTGTACTGTTAATAATCTTTAACATTTCTTCCGCTGTTACTTCTCTATCTACAACTAACGCAATATCGCGTGAGATTGATGGATAACGATCAATTGGTACAAACTTCACTTTAGAAGCACTTGTTTCATTTACAACATCCAAGGAAAGTTCTGCATAAGTCACTCTCTTTAAATCATACTTCTTTGCATAACTTGGATGTAATTCTCCAAATAGGCCTAATGGTTTACGGTCTAGGAGAATCTCTGCACTGCGATATGGATGGAAGTGTTCTACGTCTGTTGTATTTGGACGTACCGTAATACGTGCATCATTGAAACCACAACGATTTAACCATGTCATTAAGATTCCCTTTAAGGCATAGAAATCACCACCTTCATAAATCTTATGGAGTGGATCATTTTGAACATTTCCGTCTAATACAACTGCAAGTCTTTCTTCTTCCTTATCCTTTGCATAAACCTTAGAGATTTCAAATAACAAGTTATCTGTATTTTGATGTGCTTCATTGTATTGCACACTTGTTAATACAGAGTTTAATAAACTTGCACGAATGTACTTTCGATTCTCTGACATTGGCATCGCAAGTGGGATTGCTTCACCAAGTGGAGATAACGCTGTCTTCATCTCTTCTTCAGAGATTAATGTATATGTAACAATTTCATTGAGACCAAAGGCCTTCAATGTTTCGCGTGTCATACGTCTGAGTTTCTGCTTTGGTGTTAATTGACCAACAGTTGTACTCATCACTGGTAATGTAGATTTCAAAGTATCAAAACCAATTAAGCGTACAATCTCTTCGTCGATGTCTGCACGACCTTCGATATCAACACGGTAACTTGGGATATGACATGTAATCTCATCTCCATTTACTTCTGGTTCAAAGTTTAACCATGTGAGTGTTTCTTTGACTTCATCCATTGTAAATGCAGTACCTAATAAGGCATTACAGTGAGAAAGTGTTTCCTTTACCACAACTGGCTTATAGCCATCTGTGCCATAAGTAACTGTCTCTTCAAATCCATCTGCAGATGCATACTCTTGTAAGAGTTGTACAGAACGGTCCATTGCCTTTTGTGCTGCTAATGCCTCAATACCCTTTGTAAAGCGCTGTGCTGCTTCTGTAATAAGGTTTAAACGGATAGATGAGCGACGTACGGAAGTCTTATTGAAATGTGCCGCTTCGATGAAGATACCTTCTGTTGTTTCATCAATCATGGATTCTTCCCCACCCATGATACCGGCAATACCAGTTACTTCACCATTTGTCGTGATAAGGATATCACCCTTTTCAATCGCAAACTCCACACCATCTAATGCAGTCATCTTTAGTGTACGGTCATCTACAACTGTAATTTCTCTTGTTGGAAGCTTTGCAAGATTGTAATAGTGTAATGGTTGTCCTGTTTCGAGCATTACAAAGTTAGAAATATCAACAACATTATTAATGGAGTTAATACCTGCCGCATGTAAGTATTCCACCATCCACTTTGGAGATGGTCCTACCTTTACATGATTTACAACTTTGCCCATGAAGAAGTCACACTTTTCAGTATTGCTTGTTACCTTAAATGTGGATGGTGTTCCAACATTGGATTTACCTGCATAATCAGGCCACTTCACCTCACGGTGTAAGATAGCACCAACTTCTTTTGCCATATTCCACATGCTAGAACAATCTGCACGATTTGGTGTTAATGATACATCTAAAATCGTGTCATCATAGCCTATGTATCCAAGTACGTTTGTTTCACCAACAGGTGCATCTTGTGGTAACTCTTCAATTCCATTAATTTGTTTTTCTGTAAGATATTTATGATCAATACCTAACTCACGTAGTGAGCAAAGCATACCATTTGATTCAATTCCATGAAGTGGCTTTGCTTGAATGGTAATACCAGGTAAAACTGCACCAGGTAAAGCTGCGATTACCTTTAAACCTAATCGGCAGTTTGAAGCACCACACACAATTTGCGTTGTATCGTTTTCACCTGCTCCATAGCGAACGATTGTACGATGTAAATGTGTATCTGGAATATCTTCACATTCAATTACTTCCGCTATCACAAGACCAGTGCCTTGTGCCATCGGTTCAATTCCTTCAACTTCTAGCCCTGCAGTTGTTAATTTGTCTGCTAGTTGTTGTGGCGTAATATCACTTAAATCTACATATTCCTGTAGCCATTTATAACTTAGTCTCATTGCCTTCCTCCTCTTAGTCAAAACGATCGAATGTCTTCAAAAAGCGAACGTCATTTGTATAGAAGTTGCGAATATCATCAATTCCATATTTCAACATCGCAACTCTTTCAAGTCCTACACCGAAGGCAAATCCAGAATACTTCTCAGGATCAAATCCATTCATGCGTAATACATTTGGATGTACCATACCTGCACCTAAGATTTCAATCCAACCAGATCCCTTACATACGTTACAACCCTTACCATTACAGAATGGACAGGATACATCAACTTCTACAGAAGGCTCTGTAAATGGGAAGTATGATGGACGGAAGCGAACTGTTCTGCCTTGACCAAACATTGTGCTAGCCATGTATTCTAATGTTCCCTTCAGGTCAGCTAAAGTAATATTCTCTCCAACGACAAGACCTTCGCATTGCATGAACTGATGGCTATGTGTCGCATCGTCATCATCACGACGATAAACCTTACCTGGGCAAATTAATTTGATTGGAACCTGTCCCTTTGCCTTCTCTAATTCACGCATCTGCATCGCAGTTGTATGTGTTCTTAATAATGTATTTGGATCGATATAGAAGGTATCCTGCATATCACGTGCTGGGTGATCTTTAGGCGTATTGGCCAATTCGAAGTTGTAGTAATCCTGTTCCACTTCAGGACCTTCCGCAACCTTATAACCCATACTTAAGAAGAGATCTTCAATCTCCTGTTGAATCATCACAAGCGGATGTGTCGTTCCAAGTTTATGAATATCTCCAGCTAATGTAACATCAATCTTTTCGGCTTCTAGCTTACTTGCAAGAGCCGTAATCTTTAACACTTCTTCTTTTGACTCTAATACTTTGGCAACTGTATCCTTACATACATTTACCTTCTGGCCAAAGGCTGGTTTTTCCTCTGGTGGTAAAGCTTTCATCTCAGACATGAGTGCCTGAATACTACCCTTTTTACCTAAGTATTGAATTTTGACTTGTTGTAATTGTTCCAAGTTGCCTGCTTGCTCAATCGCAGCTAACGCTTCCTCTTGGACCTGCATAACTTTATCGCTCATCGACCTTTTCCTCCATAAAAAAATTCCTGCAAAAATATTGCAGGAACGTTATTCACGCGGTACCATCCTGATTCGCACAATCGTGCGCACCTCAATTGATCTGTAACGTAGATATACGGGGATGATTAATCCCACTGGAAAAGTGAATTCACCAAGCGTCTTCTATAGAACCCTTTCAGCGTTTAGGTTCCTCTCTTTCTATAGCGTGTTTGGCTACTACTCTTTTCGTCATCGCTTTATTAGCCATATTATACGGCAAATCGCATAAAAATGTCACTAGTTTCCATAAAATCAATTTCCTTCAGATGAAGTTTTCTAACGTCCATTGTAGATTCTCTTTGTAATAACTCAATAGCTACTAATTTTTATAGGCATACCCATAATCCATGTGACAGGTGACAAATGTTGTCTTCTCTTGCCTAAAGAAAATATACTGTCGAAACAGTATACCTTCTTGTTATTGTTGATAATACTCTGCTTGTGCTTGATAGAGTGTGTAATATTCACCTTGTTTGTGCATGAGTGAATCATGATTGCCATCTTCTACTAACTTACCATCTTTAAAGACAACTATACGATCACAGAACTTACATGAACTCATACGATGAGAGATATAGATGGCTGTCTTACCTCCAACAAGTTTATCAAAGTTCTCATAGATTTCCGCTTCTGAGAATGGATCTAAAGCTGCAGTAGGTTCATCTAGAATTACAAACGGCGCATCTTTATACAATGCACGTGCAATTGCTAACTTCTGTGCTTCACCACCAGATAACTTAACACCTTCACTATTTAAATCTTCTAATACACAATCCAGTCCATCCTGATCAGATGTAAAGCGTTTCTCTAGGCCTACATCTGCAATAATCGCATTGATATCTTTTTCTTCATTGTGATGACCGCACTCTAGATTTTCTTTTGCGCTGATATTGAACATACTAAAGTCTTGGAATACTGGACTAAAGATTTTTGTATACTCATTGAAGTCAAACTTTTGAATATCAATACCATTTAACAAGATTCTTCCTTCGGTCGGTTGATACAAGCGACATAGTAACTTGATGATTGTTGTCTTACCAGCACCATTTTGTCCAACTAACGCTAACTTTTCACCAATCTTAAATGTAAGATTCACATTGGATAATACAAGTTGTTCACTATTTGGATAGTGGAAACTTACATTTTCAAAACAGAATTCGTATGCATTATCATTTCTCTTTTCGATTGGTAATGAGCCTGTGGTACGAATCGATTCATCATGCAAGAAATTTGTAAAGTAATTTAGATAATCCAATTGGAATACAGCATCACTATACGATATGATACAACCCGAAATATATTGGATCAGTTGTTGCATAGCGCCTGCATATAAGAGTACAGAACCAATTGATAAATAACCATGCAAGCTTAAGTACGCGATATAAATATATGTACATGCTCCAAAAATACTTAATGCGAAGTTATAAACCGATTCATATCTTCCTTTTCTCTTAGAGAAGTCCAAATAAACATGGAATGTTTTAATAATATTTTTAAAATACTTTTCAAACAACTGACCCATTCGATTGATCATCATTTGTTTCTTGTATTCTACATTGACCATTGTTGTGATGAGATAACTAAACACGGAATTATTATGAATATTTCTTTTATTTAAGTCTTCATAATAAGCACTCGTCCGCTTTAAAATCATAACGCCCAAACAAATACAGCCAACTGCCAGTAATAGTAGTAATACTAAATAGAACGAATACTGCATTGCTTGATAAAACAGATACCCTACAAAACATAATGCATATAGAGCAGAAAATAAGTTAGTGCATAACAGAATTATGAATTGTAAGAAAGAACCAGTTCCTCCTGTAGCATTCATACGGTTACTTACTGCACGTACTTTTTGCATGCTATCGTTATCTTCAAAAATATCGTAGCGCATGGTAAACGATATATAGTTCACCTGACTCATGATTACTTCATCTGTAATAAATTCATATCCTTGTAAATAAGAATCAATCCAATTACCAATGAAGGATAATAGATAACTACTAACTAGCATAATCGTGACAACTTGAATTGCGTTTTGAAACTGGCTTGTAAGTAATAAGTCTAAGATACGTGAATATCCAAACAATACAATGAAGTTAGGTGTACTTCTACAGAAAGCTAATGTAATCATCTGTACAGTAATATGAGGAAATTGAACTTTTAAAAGTTGAATCAAATCATGCGTTTGTTGATAGAATTGCTTGAGTTTCATCTTGTTCTTCCTCCTTGTAGTATTTTGCTTGTACATCAAACATCTCTGCATATTTACCATTTAATTTCATAAGTTGCTCGTGAGTTCCTTGTTCAACAATCTCTCCATTTTCCAAGAAGACAATATTATCGCAGAAACGAGTTGAAGCTAAACGGTGTGAAATAAATAGTGCACTCTTATCTTTTGTAATTTCCTTATACTCTTCATACATATCCTTTTCTGCAAGTGCGTCTAACGCTGCAGTTGGTTCATCTAAGATGAGTAAAGAAGGATTTTTGTAATATGCCTTTGCGAGCAATAAACGTTGTTGTTGTCCACCACTGAGATTGATTCCATCTGGTGATAGATCTGTATTGATATAACTATGAATTCCCTTTGGTAATTGATTAACAATCGTATCTAACTTAGAGATGCGTAACGCTTCTTGTACACGATTTTCATTATAGTCTTCTTCATGCATGCAAGAAATATTTTCACCAATTGTCATAGAGAACAAATCAATTTCTTGGAATACAATTCCAAGTTTACTAAAGTAATTCTCTTTATTAATGGCTTTCAAATCGATACCATTGACTAAGATTCTTCCTGAAGTTGGTGTATACAATCCACTTAACAGTTTCACGATTGTCGTCTTGCCTGCACCATTTACACCCACAAGTGCTAGTTTTTCTCCTGCTGTAAAGTGTAGATTAAAGTTCTTTAAGACATACTTTTCACTATCTGGATATTGAAAAGATACATTCTCAAAAATAATATCGAATGGTGTACTCGCTTTCTTACCATCTTGATTAATCACATTTTTATCCTGTTCAAATTCATATGTTCTCTTTGTTAAATCTAGATTAGAATGTAA
>CALEMV010000305.1 GCA_937910655.1 uncultured Solobacterium sp. | reverse complement strand
GTATTAATGGGCTGAAATTTAAATACCAAAAAATTGTGGAATACAACAAATTGAATTTATGTAAAAAATTACAACAGGGTATCAAAATTAACTTTGAATCATATATTAAATTGCATTAAAATAAATAGATAAGGGAGGCGAACTTATGAAGATCAAGTTAGCAATGGTTGATACGGATGAGAAGTATTTAAGTAAAATCTCTTCTGTGTTTAATAAGAAGTATCCAAATGAAATTGAGATATACACATTCTCAAAGCGTGATGCATTTATTGAAATTTTCAAGAATCAAAGAATGGATGTCGTTTTAGTAAACGAAGAATTCTTAGGGGATGATTTAAGAAGAGAGAATACACAGGTTGCGTGTTTGACAGAATCATTAGACATTACTGAGGTGAATGGATTCCCTGCAGTGTGTAAATATCAACGTGTTGATCTCATTTGCAAAGAAGTTAAAAGCTTATGTGCTGAACTTGATACAAAGGTTTCATATAGTTTGTCGGGTTCTCAAAGTCCTATTATTTTATTCCATGGAGCGAGTGGTGGTTTAGGTACTTCCACAGCTGCGATTGGATCTGCGCTCCACATGGTTGAACAGGGACATAAAGTTTTCTATTTAGATTTAGAGAAGAATGGTTATACACGAGATGTACTTGTACAGGATTCAAATACAACACTTTCAGAAGTGTTGTATGCGATTAAGAGCAATCGTGCAAATTTAAGTCTAAAGTTAGAGGCATATGTATCCAATGATAAGGGTGTTGCGTATTATGCTCCATTTAAGACAATCATGGATTTTAATGAAATGAAGTCTGAAGATGTTAAGACACTATTACACGTCATTTGTAATTCGGGGAATTATGACCGTGTAATCGTAGATACAGATGTATGCTCTGATGAAATTAGAGATACATTATTTGAATTGGCTGATTGTGTAGTGATGGTTGCGGATGGAACTGAAATCGGCAGAAATAAACTACAGAATAAGTTATTTGAATTACAAAATATCAGTGATAACAAAGTTGAACATCTCATGCGTAAGACAAAGGTGCTTTACTCTAAGTTTGGTAGCCAGTCTAACGCTGCAGAGATGAATGATGTACAGGTTGTTGGTTATATCAACAAGGTGAAAGGTGATCATAGAGCACAAGTTGTTTCTTGGGTATCCAAGTTAGATGTATTCGATCACATTCTATAAACAATAAACAATGATTGGGGGATAACGGGAATATGAGAGCGGAAGAACTTGAACAGTTTGTCGAGCGATTAAAAAATGAAGTAATGAATAATTTCCCTTTAAAGGAATTATCAGATAATGAACTGCGCGAAAAGATTGAAAATCTAGTAGAAATCAGACTAGCGAATGTATATGTTTCTATCGAACAACGAGTAGCTATCGCGGAACAAATTTATTCTTCTATCCGTGGATTTGGTTTGTTAGATTCCATTATGACAGATGACAACATTACTGAAGTCATGATTAACGGACCAAAGAATATTTTCGTCGAAGAAGCAGGTAAGGTAAGAAAGATTGAACGCACCTTTGAAAGTGAACGTAAACTACGTGACGTTATTCAGCGTATCGTTGCACAAGCAGGTCGTGAAGTTACAGAGGCGAACCCTATCGTCGATACACGTTTACCAAATGGTTCACGTGTAAACGTTGTATTACCTCCAATTTCATTAAATGGATCTATCGTAACAATTCGTAAGTTCTCAAAAGAACCGATGACAATGAAGAAATTGATTGAATATGGTTCGTTGAACGAAGGAATTGCAAGTTTATTAGAGTTATTGATTCAAGCACGTTATAACATCTTTGTATGTGGTGGTACTGGTTCAGGTAAGACAACATTCTTGAACGCTCTATCTAACTTCATTCCAAAAGATGAACGTATTATTACAATCGAAGACTCTGCGGAATTGCAGATTGAAGGTGTACAGAACTTAGTTAGTCTAGAGACAAGAAACGCTAACTCATCTGGTGCCGGTGAAGTAAATATTAGAGACTTGATTAAGTCTAGTTTGCGTATGAGACCGGATAGAATCATCGTAGGTGAGGTTCGTGGTGGAGAAGCACTAGATATGTTACAGGCAATGAATACCGGACATGATGGAAGTTTATCTACAGGTCACGCTAACTCTACTTTCGATATGATGAACCGTTTGGAAACCATGGTGCTACAAGGTGCGGAAGGGTTACCATTAATGGCAATTCGTCAGCAGATTGGTAGTGCATTGGATATTGTGATTCACCTATCCCGTTTGCGTGACCACTCTCGTAAGACAATGGAAATTACAGAAGTTTTAGGTGTAAATGCAAATGGGGAATATATGTTAAACCCAATCTTCACGTTCGTAGAAGGCGAAGGAACTTCTGCTGAACATGTTGTGGGTGCACTAAAACGTACTAAGGACAAATTTGTTAAGACAAAGAAGTTCCAGCTGGCCGGAATAAAACTGCCTGCTTTATTGGAGGTAGATGATGAAACCGCTGTTTAATTTTAAGAAAAAAGAAGAGAAACAAAAAGAACAGCCAAAGGTAAAAGTAAAGAAGCCTGCTGTTGAAAAGGAACCGCAGTACTATCGCTCAAAGACAAACATACAGACGTTAAATTATAAAGTCTATTACATGACAAAGAAGGAAATGATTCTGTATACATTACTTGGGTTTGTGGTAGGTGGCCTTGCAGGCTATGCCTTCTTTGGTAAAAACGTAACAGATGCATTTAAGAGTTCGTATGACGATTTGGGGAATCAATACGAATCTGGTGCGATGATCATGAATGAATTAGAAGTGATTAATACAGGTCTGATCAATGGTATTACATTAGAAGAATTACTAAAAGATTTCGCTGATCGAAGTGGTATTGATGATATTGAGGACTTTACGAATGTATTTGAAATCTGTTACCGCAAGGGTGGTAACATCAAAGAAGTTATTCGTAATACTTACGATGTCATTAGTGACAAGATTACGGTTCGAGAAGATATTATCACAATGTACGCTGGTACAAAGATCGAGTTAAATATGATGCTGGTACTTCCATTAGCAATGATTATTGTTATGAAGCTTACAAGTACAGACTTTGCGAATAACTACGCTTCTGTTACTGGTCTTGTATCAGAGATTGTCGGAATTGCGATTGTCATCGTAGCATACTTGATGGCGAAGAAGATTGTAGATATTAAGATTTAATGATGGAGGGAATATGGGGTTTTTTACAATAACTGATATTGTAGTCATTGCGATAGGCATCCTATTTCTTCTGTTCTATATATATCTTTATTTCAAGGGGAAGAAAGATGCAGCGTTATTTGCAACTTTAGGAGATGAAGATTATCCAATGCATGAATTGTATTTTGTGGGATATGCATTGGTAAATATGTTGGGGCTAGACTTCCGTCGTAAGGAAGATAGAGAAGCCAGAAAACAGATCGCAATTTTATATGGCGAGAAATATATTGATTACTACTTGAGAGTGTCATATGCACAGCGTTTTACAATGATGTTGACGCTAATGACATTCGCGATGCCGCTATATTGCTTTACTAGAAGTTTATCCATGTTCTTATTGTGCATGGTTATAGGCGGTGTAGCATTCTACTACTATGGAACGGTAATGAAAGAAAAAATCCAGAAGCGCTCGGATGAGATGCTGGATGAATTTACCGAAGTTATATCAAAGCTGGCGTTACTAGTTAACGCAGGTATGACGCTTCATGAAGCTTGGGAAAAGGTAGCAAACTCTAATGAGGGTGTCCTTTACGGAGAAATGAAGATTAGTGTTGATAACATGAATAACGGCATACCGGAAGTAGATGCTTTATATGAGTTCGGACAACGTTCCATGGTACAGGAGGTAAAGAAGTTTATCTCCACCATTGTTCAGGGTTTAACAAAGGGTAACAAAGATTTAACGATGATGTTAATCCAACAGAGTAAAGAACAATGGAAATTAAAACAGCAGTATCTTCGTCGTAAAGGCGAAGCTGCAAATAGTAAATTGCTGTTGCCAATGCTATTGATATTCATTGCAATATTAATAATGGTAGTGGTACCGATTTTCAGCAATATTGGATTGTGAGTCTAATGAAAGGAGAAAGAAGACATGATGGATTTGATTAATGTTACTTTAATCAGAGCTAAAAACGCATTTGACTCTTTTATGAAAGAAGAGAAGGGTGCTGTTGACTTAGTTGTAATCGTTGTTTTGATTGCAATCGCTCTGGTATTAGCAGCGTTATTTAGAAAACAAATTGGTGAGTTGTTAGATAGATTATTCGATACAATGAACCAAAAAGCTCAAGAAGCTGTTCAGTAAAACTGCTTTACACATGCCCGTCTAAACACAGGCGGGCTTCTATAGAGTTTAGCAGCACTTAGAAGGGGGAATTTCGATGTACAAAACATTAAAATCCGAAAAGGGATCTATGTCTCTTGTAGAGGCTACAATTGTATTTCCTATTGTCTTTATTGTGGTCTTTATGATGATAGTGCTGGGAAATATATATTACATTCATTCACGTATACAGTTTGAGATTGTGCATGCTGCGATTGATGCAGCATCTGCTGCAGAAAATCCAATGCAGGTCAAGATACTTAAAGATGGTGGTATTCCATCAGAAATCGGAAATAAGGCAGCCATTAAGCCATATAGACATATCCTTTCTGGACACGGAAGCGAAGTGGCACAAGAGATGGAAGACTTATTAATTAGCAGAATTAGTAAGATTAAAGAATATTCTATTATTAAGAGTATCGCTCCAGACACAATTAATCCGGATGTGGCTTATGAAAGTTCAATTATTACTACTTTAATGAATTCGTTTGCTCTATCGAATCCTAATATATCTTTTAAATATATTAAAGATTCTAAAGTAGTATTTGAAACTACAGGAAAAAATCAACTTAAAGATAATATAAAAT
>CALEMV010000304.1 GCA_937910655.1 uncultured Solobacterium sp. | reverse complement strand
ACGAGATCATGCCTAGTCTCGTGGGCTCGGAGATGTGTATAAGAGACAGGGAAAAAATATCTCTGAGGTGTTGGAAATGACGGTTGAAGACGGACTTGAATTTTTTGAAAATCATCCTTCAATAAAAAGAAAATTACAAACTCTTTATGATGTGGGATTGGATTATATAAAGATTGGACAAAGTTCAACAGAACTTTCAGGTGGAGAGGCTCAAAGAGTTAAACTTGCATCTGAACTTGCAAAACGTGGTACTGGTCAAACTGTTTATATTTTAGATGAACCAACAACAGGACTACACATTGATGATATTAAAAAATTAATTGAAGTTTTAAATACATTAGTTGAACAAGGAAATACTGTTATTGTTATTGAACACAATTTAGATATGATAAAAATTGCAGATCATATTATTGATTTAGGAGTTGAAGGTGGCGATGGTGGTGGAACAATTGTTGCGCAAGGAACACCTGAAGATATCATCAAAGTCAAAGAAAGCTGGACAGGTCAGTATTTAAAGAAAACAATTGAGTGGACAAAAGAACACCAAAAATAAATTAAAAAGCAGGATATAGTTAATTAGAGCACTAGATGCACTATTATAACTAGCCTGCTTTTTGATTCTATAAAATAATGTTATAAATAATATAAGGATTGGCACATCAATGCCAAAGAGTTATTACATGAAAAATTGGTTATGGTTATTAAAGCCTTATCGAAGATATGCAAAAAAATATTTTGTTTTTTCACTAGTGTTCTTTGGAATATTAGTGCCTTTTCTAAACTTTTGTGATGTTATCTTTCCTGAATTTATTATTTCTTCTATCGATACAAAGAGTCCGGCTGTAAAAATTATTATTGGTATTATTGGATTTCAACTAATTGATTTTTTGATTCCAGCAATTGAAGATTTATATAATACTTATTTTAGAGATACTTCAGAAGCCCTTGTAGAGGCGAATATCAATAGAGAAATTTATGAATTTTCTGCAAAAGTAGATTATTGTCATTTAGATAAATCAGAGTTTTATGAAAACTATACCTGGGCAATAGAACATACTGCAGAACAATCGAGCAAATCATTCTCGGTACTAACCAGATGTATTGCATCAATAGGGAAAATACTATCCTTAGCAGTACTTTTATTTACAATTAATCCTATTATCTTGGCGCTAATTCTAATTGGGACAATATTAAGAACATATGGATATTTTAAATATAATGAGTTCTATATTGAAAGGCAGAAGAAGGTTGTACATACCAATCGAAAATTTTCTTATATACAGCGTTTGTTTTATTTAAAAGAGTATAGTGCAGATATTCGTACAACAAGATTAAAAGATATTATTCTAAAACAATATGATAGAAATACCTCACAACAGGAAAGTTATATGAAAGATTATGCAAAGAGCCTTTGTAAATGGGCTGTATTCAGTGGCTTTGCATATCATTTTATGATGTTATTGTCCATGCTTTTCTTATTGAAGAGTATAATGGATAATTCGTTACTTGCCAGTGCCGTCTGGATAACTGCAATCTTATCTATCAACAAGATTAGTGATTGTTTAACAGAATTATTTGATCAAGTTAAAGATATTCATCAGATTGATATCTATGCAAAGCGAATCCAAGAGTTTTATCAATTGAAACCGGTAATTGAGGATTGTGTAGGAAGTACAGTACAAATTCCATATGAAATTACATTTCAAAATGTGGTGTTTGAATATGATAAAGGGAAACCGGTCTTAAATAATGTAAGTATTCATATTAATGCCGGAGAAAAGATAGCTATTGTTGGTAAAAATGGTGTAGGTAAATCTACACTGATAAAATTATTACTAAGACTATACGATCCAACAGACGGATATATTAAAGTAAATGGTATCGACCTCAAAAAGTATGATATCAAAGAGTATAGAAAGTGTATTGGAACAGTATTTCAAGACTCAAATGTATATGCATTTTCTATCAAAGATAATTTAGATATTTATACTGAACATCAAGAAGATAACATCTCCTTTACAGTAGACCAAGTTAATCTGACGCAACAATTACAAAATCATGAAAGTGAACTAACAAAAGAATTTTCTGATGATGGAATTGTATTGTCAGGTGGTGAGATACAAAAACTTGCGATTGCTCGTATATTGGATGGTGAATTTGGATTACTATTATTTGACGAGCCAAGTTCGGCATTAGATCCAATAGCAGAAGAGCAAGTTATGAAACTAATATATAATATGGCAAGTACTACAACTACGATTGTAATTGCACATCGACTATCAAGCATTCGTGATATGGATCGTATCTTAGTTGTGGATAATGGAATGATTATAGAGGAAGGTAATCATAACCAACTAATGGATACAAAAGGACTGTACTACCAAATGTGGAATACACAGGCTGAAAAATACAAATAGTGATAAAGGATGGCTGAAAATTGCCATCCTTTATATAAGGTATTTACAATTAGAATTCTGCGTATATCATCGCAACAATATCATATCCAGGACCATAGGCACCAAATATGAGGAGTGCGAATATACAAGTATAAATAATCGACCAACGTATCCATGTTGGTTTTTGTTCGATTGCGTTACGAATGGAACCATTGAACTCTTTATAGAAATCTACTAAGGAAATAATAACAACACCTACAATCACAATCGTCCAGTCAATCATATCTAAACGTAAGAATGGTAATGTCTCTTTGAATGTGGACGGATGGAAGTTTGTAAAGATACTACTAAACATCGTCCATCCGACTGATAAAGTCTTAGCTCTAAAGAATAGTTCACCAATGATAACGATGATGAATAGTTTTACAAATCTAAAGATTCGTAGACCAATATGACTGTCATCTATCTGATATTTTTTGAAGAAAGCTTCGACTGGTTTCTTCAACAGAATTTCTAGAACCATGAAGCAGAAATAATATAGACCATAGAAGATGTAAGACCAGTAAGGACCGTGCCATAAACCGTTTAAAAACCATACCGCAAATAGCGCAATGAATGGACCAATAAACTTACCGGCAGCTTTACCAAAATGTTTTGTAAAGAATTTTGATAGACTGCGGGTTGGTTTGGCGAGTGATATTGGATAGAAGACATAGTCACGTAGGAAGGTACCTAGTGTGATATGCCAACGACGCCAGAAGTCAGAAGCGTTCTCGGCAAAGAATGGCTGTCTAAAGTTTTCTGGTAATTTGATACCAAAGATTTCTGCACTACCTAAGCAGATATCCACGATACCTGAAAAATCCATATACAACTGGATTGTACATAACACAGCACCGATTAAACTAAATAGTCCATCTTGTGTGTAAGATGTAAAGATTTTACTAACCGCAGGATCGAGTCGATCTGCGATAATCATCTTCTTCATTAAGCCAAATAGAATTCGTTGACTACCAAACTTCAGATTTTGGTATGTAATCGGATTACATGCGAGAATGCTATCTTTGATTTCATTGAAACGTGTAATTGGTCCCTGAATCAAAGTAGGGAAGAAACTTGCATATACCGCAAAATCCAAAATACTATGATTAGAATGAATCTTTCCACTTGATGTGTCCATCAAATAGGAAATCATCTGTAAGGTATAATAGCTAATTCCAATCGGTGCGATTAAGCGTATAGGTGTAAATGGTTGATGGAAGATAGCGAAGATATTTTCACCTAAGAAGTTTGTATATTTCAGTATCACCAATACTCCAAGGTTTATTACAATTGCTAAAAGGAGAATGAATTTCTTGGTTTTCTTATTTTTCGTATGGTCAATGATTTTCGAAGATACATACGTTATGACCATGGTGATTACTTGATATACAAGGAAGAACTTTGACCACGTATAGAAGAATGCATAGTTAGCTAGTAACAGTACATACTTTCTAAACTTTTGTGGACAAAGTTGGTACAGTATCATGACTGTTGGTAAGAAGGCTATAAAATAGAGTGGTGCGGAGTACATTAGTTTATTCATTTTGTACCTCCGTAGAGTGTTTGATAATCTTCTTCCCAATCTGCGTATTGGCTATCGTTACGATGGTCACTGAGATTGTAATTCTCCTGTAAGTATTGTCCTAACACCTTTATGAACTTTTTAGCACCATTAGAGTTTAGGTGGTCACCACCATCACGGTAGTCTTCTTGCCAGTTCAAATTTAACGTATCTAGTTTTAGATTATAGTCTACATAAGTTACTTGGTTTTGATCACACCATGCTTGAATGGCATTGTGTTTAGCGGTATTCCAATAGAGTGGATTTGGCGCACTGACTAGCAGAAGTTTTGTGCCTTGTTTTTCTAAGGTTTCCTTGATCTGTTGTAAGTAGTCTAATGTCCATGCATCAATTGGATACATAGATGTATCTTCTATCATATAATCTAAAGCACCGGTAAATGGTACTATTTTATTGGTTGGACTAAAACCTTTATACTGGTCTGGTTTATCAGGATGTATTAGATATTGTTTATAGAGTTCATGATAATTAAAAATTGGAAGATACTTCGCTAAGAGAATACGTCTTTTTCGAAGAGTTGTAAGAATGAAGCTAGCTTCCATCACGACAAGTTTTGGTTTTTGTGATGCATACATGTGGTTTGCAAGGGCTACTGTATCGATAGCCCATTGGAAATTTGTACATAGATTATAGGAACTAATACCATGTTCATGGAATAGACTGAGTGAATCAAAAGCGGCCTTTCCTTCACTATCGCCTAAAAACATGACATCGATAGAGTTATCCTTCTCCATAGAAAGTAACTTCAACTTTGTCATGACGTTTTTATATTGATATCCATATTCCTGTCCTTTATAGAAAGGGACCTGTATCAGCATAAATAGAATAGATAATATAAGTGTAAAAAGTATAAAATGTTTGAAATGTTGATGGACGCGTTGCACGGGATGATTCACCTCTTCTAAAAATATATTAAGTAGTTAGCCATCTTTAATTGTATGTTTTATTCTCCATTTTTTCGAGTACTTTTATAAAATTTAATGGAAAGAAAAATACCCAAGTTACGATTAGGAGTACTTGGGTATCCATAGTATGCATAGATGCTAATTAAAAGTATGATCTATATGATTTCGAGTTAAGAAAATACAAGCTGCTAGGATTAGTGATATTCCTAGTATGAGTGCATCACGTGATGTATGGCTGTTATCAGCTGTATTTGGAGTACGCCCTGGTGTATTTTGGACAGGAGGTGTTGTTGGATCAGGAACTCTTGTATATATATGAGTTCGATCTACCGCATTCTCTATACGATTATCATCGCGAGTACCTACAACAAGATTTACAAAGAGATGTTGTACAGAATCCATGCGATTTAAATCATAAATGAGTGGAGATAGAGAATATGTTATGCGATATTCACCGACTGCCAAACTATCATCAGTAGCTGTTGTATACAAGATGTCTTGGAAAGTATTGTCATAGTAGATAGGATTTCCATCACTATCTGTAACACGAGGTGACCCATCTGCATAGTAAGAGATATCTTCAGAAAGACCATCTTCTTTTAATATAGAGATACTGTAAGTATCATTTATTGTTTTCGTGATAACAATATCACCAACCTGTGTAGCATTAGCAAATACCTGTGTTAAATCCTGAGCCTTAATCTGGTTTAATAAACGTTCTGTTACCGCATCAACATCTAATGTAGGGGATACAACAGCTTCGTCAGTATGGTCATATGTATAGGATGAAATTGTGGCTGGTGCAGGTTGTAGGCCTTCTTCGATTGGTTGTAATGTTGTGCCATCATCACTCTTATACGCTGTATGTGCTAGTTTATAGTAATAGTATGTACGTGTAACATGTACCGCAGGACGAACAAGATTTCCATTACCTTCTTTTCCCTCTGGAATTAGATAGTGAACTACTTTCTTGTGGTCTAAGATATCATTTCCTAGCACTGCAGGTGCAGTGTAGAGACCTTGTCTTTCAGTTTCGTTTCCACTACTATCGACAAATGTAGTAATCTCTCGGTCAACATCAGCGATACCTACATTTAATCGATAGATATAATAGAAGCCGTGTCCAGTATCATATGTTAATGTCTTATCCAAAGTATATTGACCAATTGGTTGTGTTGGATCGAGCACTGCTATATTGTCACGACCAACTGCACCAGCTGGAAGTAAGCCGTTAGCAAGGTCTGTATCAAAGCTGTTATGGAATCTAGACAAATTATTGTCTCGATCAAAATCAAATACTGGCAGAAGGATACGATGATCAGTAACACTAGCTAATTCAGGATGTGTATTGATATAGTTTTGTACTGCATCTTCATCTGTAGTATATTTCATTGTCTCTTCAGAGAATAAGGAATGATCAAATGCATCAAAATCAGGTACTGTGAGCTCGGATACTTTTTGGAATGATGCAGTTGTAGGATTTTCTACAACAGACTCATAAGGTTTCATTTGATTTAGATTTGATAGAGATGAGCTATCTCCCTGTAAAGTTGTATAGTCACTAGGACTAGGTATATATGTATATGTCTTTGTGGCCATCTTCCAATAGTCACTGAAACTATCTTCTGGTAAACCGACAGGAGAGTCTGTTGTATAGGCTGTTATTGTCTCTGCTTGTACAGAAAGTGGACGACTAAAAGATGTGCCAGCAACTAAAGTACATAACAATCCAAGTAAAATTGATTGATATAAAGGTCTATGTAATTTCATTGATTTAATATAGCCATCCTTTCCAACTTACCTATTATATATGGATGCGTAGATTATAACAAATTAATAATTTATTTAGGCAGAAAGTAATAATTACTATATATATTATATTGTAATATACAATAAATCCAGATATTTTGCATGTACAATGAAATGATTAAATATAATATGTATCTATATTTTACAAACATCAAGAAATAGTAAATGTTAAAAGTTTTAAGAGAATTGAAGGTTTGAGACTATATTGGTGAATAATTTTTGT
>CALEMV010000303.1 GCA_937910655.1 uncultured Solobacterium sp. | reverse complement strand
CTATGAATTCTTTGTAATCATCATATTCATTCTCTAATTGTGTCACGTAATGGCGGAATGTTTGCATACACAAATACACCTTATCTTCATGAACAATTTCAATATCATCTATCGCTACAAGTGCGTTAGCTAAAACGAGTTCTAATTCATTCTGGATTGCAAGTGCTTTGTCATCATCAAACTGCTTGAATGTGTTGCGATACCAATTTGGTTCAATAAGCAAACGTTTGATGATGATACAGAAATCTGTGAAATCATCAATATTACTACCTGGCTGTATACTGAATAACATTGCAAAGAATATGTGCCATTGGAAGTTCGAGTTTAACTGTTTTTGCCAATAATTCGCAAAGATTCTACAGAATTCATCATCAGTTTGATGTTCTCTTTCAAGATGAATCTCTTCTGATAAATCAAGTTTACTAGTCGCAAGCATATTGAGCGTTTCTAGATAATCCATCATTCTTTCTTTATTGTGTTCTCCATTGATGAAGTCACGAACATACACATACTGTGCAATCATTGCAGAGCACTTCTTAAAGTCAGATGTAAAACCAACCGATTCTCTCATCTTACGATTTACTAGTTCATTAATACTACGCGCAACAAACTGTTTAAATCCGACTTCATCCATACCAATTTGTGTTTGTCTTGTTTGATGACTAATCTCGTCATACATGATTTCAAGTTGTCTATCAACGACATCTAAGTTATCACGTATCGCGCCTAACATGTCTTTATTAAATTGATCATAAAGTATAAAATCAGGATTTTTATAGACAACTTCATGTTCAATTTCACTCCAGAATGCATGTACAAGTGATTTAATCTGTAGTTCAAAACGAATCATTTCATCGTTAAATGTGTAATAACCATCTATGCGATAAATTGTAAAACCATTCCTTTGTAACTGTGGCTGAAACACACTTAAATCAATAAAGATATCAGGGTCATTATTCGCTACAAAGTAAGGCGTACCCTTCTTTCGTGTAAATTTATTAAATAATGATTTATAAAGCTGATCTTCATTACGAATAAAACGACATTGCATTGTGATACCAATCAAATCAGTTAAGTGAGAGATTGCATCTTTACCTGCTTCGTATTGAAGATAGAACTGATTGCGAATTAACTTCTCTTTTAAACTATCTTCTGCTTTGATTCTAGAGCGCATGGAGATAACAC
>CALEMV010000302.1 GCA_937910655.1 uncultured Solobacterium sp. | reverse complement strand
ATAATTGTCAGTACCGTCGATCCAATGACTTCATACGCCGCAACTGTTGTAATCGCATTTCGAATCGGCATTACCATGACAGAGAAGAATGGAATCCATGAGGCAATCTTTACCACAATCGACTCTCCACCCTGTAAAGCAGACATCGCAATCATATAACTAGCAATAAACAAGAACATTACTGGACTTATCGCATTGTTTACATCTTCCATTCTTGATACGACAGAACCTAAAGCCGCAAAGATAAACATATACAATAATAGACCGAGAACGAAATAGAAGATATACATACCTAACATCGATAGATCAAACATCGATTTTGCAATCAAGAGAGCCATCTTCGGATACATTCCCTTGAAGATAAAATAGGAAACAAGCCCAGAAGTAAAGATGATGCCACATTGAATTACCGATGCGCATGTTACTGCTAGAACTTTACCAATAATAAGGTTCTTTGGATCAGTTGTTGTAATGAGCAGTTCCATTGTTCTACTGTCTTTTTCTCTTGCGACAGCTGTAGCGACAATAGAACCAAACATTAAGATTACAGAATATAATGTAATGATATATACAAACGCAAGTAGGTACTGTGTTGATGTATCACGGCCTAACACCTCTTCTTCCGTATTAATCTTCACATTAGTTAATGCCTGATACTCAGCGGTACTAATACCCTTCTCATTGAACTTTTGTGTGATGATATGATCTTTTAAAACTTCATTTAAAGGATCACCCATTCCACCTAAGAATCCTTTATCGTGGAAATATATCTTATAGTGATCGTAATCATAGATTGCATATCCCTTTGATTCCTTACCACTCTTTACCGCTTCTTTTAAAGCTTCTTCCGAAGGATAAAGACTGGATTCATCAATGTTTAATGTCTTTGCGATATCTTCATTCGATACAAAGTATCCACCAGGAATGCTGTCATTGAGATAGGAAGCACCCTCAGAACTATCAAACTCAGTTGGCTTGTTAAAATAGTTGATGATTGCTGGAGCAGCACCACCACCGAAAGCGACAATTGCGAGTA
>CALEMV010000301.1 GCA_937910655.1 uncultured Solobacterium sp. | reverse complement strand
GCTAAGCTATCTTCCTTTACTGCAGACTTCACAGTAACCTTAGGTTCTAGAATCACCGTATTCTTCCAAGTAGAAATTTGTTTTTCCATAAGAAGTTTCGCGGTTGGAACCCATGAACCATTTTCAATTAACCCAACCGTACGATTCGCAAGACTATGATTCTTAATCTCTGATAATAAGTGCTGTACAGTATCAAATACTTCTGCATTATAAGAAGCTGCCGCAAATACAAGTGTAGAGTATTGGAACGCTGTCGATAACATGATTGATAAATCCGTCTTGGATGTATCAAATACTTTCACATTTTTAACACCCTTTTCCGCCAGCTGCATCGCGAGGATATCTGCTGCGTTAGCTGTATTGTTATAGACAGAACCGTAGAATATCGCAACCGAGTTTACTTCATAACTATAAGAAGTCCACTTTTCATAAAGACTGATAATTTTATCAAAATCCTTACGCCAAATATGCGCATGTAAAGGACAGATCATTTTGATCTCTAGATTGCTAACTTTCTTTAATACTGCAGATGCCTGCATGCCATACTTACCAACGATAGAAGTATAATAACGTCTACTTTCATCCTTCCAGTCATGTTCCCAATCAACTTCATCCGCAAATACATTACCGCTCATTGCACCAAAGCTACCAAATACATCTGCGCTAAATAATATCTTCGCAGTTTCATCATATGTCACAATGACTTCAGGCCAATGTACCATTGGTGCAGTTATAAACTTCAAATTATGCTCGCCAAGATTTAATATATCATTTTCCTTTACAACAATGGAACGACTATCTGTTTCAAAACGATAGAACTGGTTCATCATTTTGAATGCTTGCATGGAACCAATTAATTTCATATTCGGATACATCTGTACAAGCTGTGGAATGATTGCACAGTGATCAGGCTCCATATGATTAACAATCATATAATCTAATGTTCTACCTTGCAAAGCAAACTCCAAGTTTTCAAAGAACTGCTGGGCAACATTGTAATCAATGCCATCCACTAGACATGTCTTCTCATCTAAAATCAAATAGTTGTTATAAGACATTCCTGATGGAACACTATATGTATTCTCAAACTTTTCAAGGCGTCGATCTGAGGCACCTAACCAATAAATATCATCATGAATCTTTCTAACGTTATACATAATTTTACTCTCCCGTCCATTAGTATATATCTATTGCGAATAAATTCAAAATAATACTATCTCATAAAAAAGGTACAGATTTCTCTGCACCTTACTTACTTCGTACGAAATCCCGCAATACCAAATGCACCCGGTCCACCATGAGTTGTAATAACACCACCACATTGTGACCAACGTACCTTTTCAATTCCTTTGGTATGAAGATATTCTTCTACTTCCGGTTTCAGCGCTTCATCAAAGCCAACCGTAGTACAGCACCACACTTCATCATTAGCAATCGCATTATTTACGAGGAAGTCATCCATCATTTTAAAAATCACTCGATTCATCTTACCACGATAGTTCTTACCAGCGACTAGACGTCCATCCTTTGCTTCAATGCATGGATGTAAAAGTAATACACCTGCTAATAAAGCCTTTGCATTACTGACTCTTCCACCAGCGACCAAGAAAGCTAACGTCTTCGGAATAAATGACATATGACCTCTAGCAATCAAATCATTGGCAGCACTTACCGCTTCCTCAATACCCCATTCAGGGTGTTCGCGTAATAATTCAGCCATACGCACTAATACTTGACCCTGTCCAATCGAATAAAGCTTTGTATCA
>CALEMV010000300.1 GCA_937910655.1 uncultured Solobacterium sp. | reverse complement strand
TATCTGCCATTAGATTCTCCAGTTCATAAGATGGATCCACGCGCAAAGATTATTGCGATGTTAGTAATGTTAATCGCAGTGTTTATTCCAGCCGGTTGGATTGGTTATGGAGTTATTTTTGTAGTAGCTGCTAGTACGATACTTATCTCGAAGCTAAGCTTTGGTTTTATTTGGAAATCCATGAAACCGATGTTGATGATGTTATTCTTCTTATTAATCATCAATGCATTTGTAATGAAGACAGGAGAACCATTACTAACACTTGGAAGTTTTGTAATCTATAGTGGTGCAGTATTCCAAACACTTTATATTGCGATTCGACTTATGTTGATGATTATGATTACAACATGTCTAACAGCCACAACAAAGCCTTTAGATATGACTTTAGGTATTGAAGATTTATTGATGCCTTTAAAGAGATTCCATGTACCAGCACATGAGATTGCAATGTTAATTAGTATTGCGTTACGTTTCATTCCAGACTTAATTGAAGAAACACAGCGTATTATGAAGGCACAACAATCACGTGGTGTAGATATGAAGGAAGGTAAACTCATGGAGAGAGTCATGGCGATTCTTTCTCTGATTGTTCCATTATTTGTATCAGCTTTACAACGTGCAGAAGATCTTGCGAATGCTATGGAAGCTAGAGGTTATGCACCAGGAGAAAAGCGTACACGTTATAAAGTCTTAAAGATGGCAAAGCGTGATTACTTCTTATTGCTCGGCGCTTTTACAACTCTAATCGTGATGATTGGATTGGCGATTCTACTATGATGCGCTATAAATGTGTCGTATCTTATGTCGGAAGAAATTACTCCGGATGGCAATCACAGCGTAGGGGGGATTCTATTCAGGAAATCCTAGAAGCAGTGATTGAGCGAATTACACAGGAAAAGGTCAATGTGATTGGTTCTGGTAGAACAGATGCAGGGGTAAACGCAAGAGCACAGGTATTCATGTTTGATACAAAGCGCAAGATGCCTGCTCGTAAGTGGATGGGCGCAATCAATGCGTTCTTGCCAGACGATATTCATATCATGGCAGTTGAAGAAGAGGATGATTGTTTCCACGCAAGATATAACGTTCGCTTTAAACAATATAACTATCGTATCAATCATGGGCCATACAACGTATTTACAAAAGATACAGTTTTTCAATGCCCGATGCATTTGGATGTAGAAAAGATGAGGGAGGGTATTCCTTACCTTGTTGGAACACATGATTTTACATCCTTGAATTCTAGTTCTTTGGAAGAATATCCAGATCAAGTAAGAACAGTAAGTTCCATTACATTAACGGAAGAGGATGGTGTGATTACATTAGCCTTTGTAGGAAAAGGATTCTTACGTTACATGGTTCGTATGATGGCTTCTGTGTTAATTGAAGTTGGTAAGCACAAGTACGAGCCATCACATATCCAAGAGATTCTAGATGCGAAGCGTAAAAGCTTCCCACACAAAAATAGCCCTGCTGAAGGACTGACATTGGAATATGTTGATTACTTTAAAACATTAGCACTACATGAAACAGGTATGGTTCGTGAGTTTTTAAAGGGGGATGATGTCTCCTGTACAAACCGAGAACTAGCTGCTCTAGAGCAAGCAATCAAAGAGAATGCTAGTCATCAATTCTATGCGATGACTACAAGGCATAGTCAAGAATTGTTGGGATATTATGAAATTAACCAAGGGCAAGCTAGCATCCATATTCTTGAAGAAGAACGTGGCATCCCACTAGCAAATATCCTTCTTCCACAACTTGAAGAACGCTTACACAAGCAAGCAAACTTCACGCCAATTCTCGTCTATACAAAAAGTGGAAGAATTGTATCAAATTCAGTCGAAGAATCGAAATAATCTAATTGACTTGTGGGGTATCAACGGCTAAAATGGTAAATGGCACTTCATGCCAATGTAGCCCCGGAAACTACATATGGAGGAAAGTAAAAATGCGTCAAACAACTATGTTAAAGCCAAGTGAAGTTGTTCGTCAATGGTATATCGTTGATGGAACTGACTGCACATTAGGACGTCTAGCTACTCAGGTAGCAACATTATTAAGAGGCAAGCACAAGCCTGCCTACACACCACACGTTGACTGTGGAGATTATGTAATCGTAATCAATGCAGACAAGATTAAGATTAGTGGTGACCAGGATGCAAAGAAGTTCTACTATAGTCATTCTATGTATCCAGGAGGACTTCGTACAAGAAGTACAAAGGTTATGCGTGAAAACTATACTGTTGAATGGGTTGAAAAAGCTATCAAGGGTATGTTACCACATAACAAATTGGGTGATGTACAACGTAAGCATGTATTTGTTTACACAGGTGCTGAACACCCACACGCAGCTCAGAAGCCTGTTGAGCTGAAGGTAAAGTAAGGAGGATAAGACAAGATGGCAACTAAGAAGAAAGTAACTTATGTTGGAACAGGACGCCGTAAGCAGTCCGTTGCTCGTGTCTTCATGACTCCGGGTACAGGTGTTGTAACAGTTAATGGTCGTACTTTAGAAGAATATCTACCACAAGCAACATTACGCATGGTAGTTAATTCACCATTAGTACTCACAGAAACTAAGGAACAGTTCGATATCAAGATCAACGTAGCAGGTGGCGGTTATACTGGCCAGGCTGGTGCAATGCGTCATGGTATTGCTAGAGCTCTTCTAGAAGCTTCTGCAGATTACAGACCAGCATTAAAGAAGGCTGGTTTCCTAACACGTGATTCCCGTGAGAAGGAAAGAAAGAAGTACGGTTTAAAGGGTGCTCGTCGCGCTCCACAGTTCTCCAAGCGTTAATTTATTCAGTTTGGAAATCAGGAAAAGTCCCATATTTGGGGCTTTTTTTGTACCTTGCTGAAGTGGATTTGCTACAAGTTGTATCGATAAAACAAAATATATTAAAGGCTTGAGACCACAAAGTTTCAAACCTTTTGATTGTTATTCTTTCATTCCATATTGACCTTTCCTTATCAACCAGTACTTCTCTGCATGATGAACCATCTGCACCAGATAGATTCAATGGACCTGCATCATTAATGAAAGTTGAGCACTTAGTATTGATTGTAAATGGAAAGCATAAAGCAGAAATTTTCAAGAAATTCCTGAAGGAGTCAATCAGTGAAGAGCTTCCAGCAATGATCCTCCATCTACATCCTAACTTCACAGTTACCGCAGATGAAGATGCTGCAAGTC
>CALEMV010000299.1 GCA_937910655.1 uncultured Solobacterium sp. | reverse complement strand
TGGGCTCGGAGATGTGTATAAGAGACAGCTTTAGTCATGTGATGAAAATAATTGTTTCTTACCTGCAGTACCGTGCGTTTGTAGTAAAAGTTCAGTCTGAGAAGTCATATATATTTTCTGAATTCTGAATGGAAGTGTAGCTTGAATTTCAGGAATCAGTTTGGATAATAAAATACCGTCTAGTGCCATTTGAAAACCTCTTTATTTTTCTTATTATATCATGATTGACTATGTTAAAATTAATGAGTAATCTATTAGGTAAGGATGGAGGATACAATTATGGCTAAGGGATTGTTAATTGTATTAAGTGGACCTTCTGGTGTTGGTAAGGGAACGGTTCTCAAAGAGTTTATTCATGATAAGGATTTGAAACTTGCATACTCGGTTTCTATGACTACTCGTAAGCAGAGACCAGGTGAAGTTGATGGTATAAATTATCACTTTGTCACGAAGGAAGAGTTCGAACAAGCAAAGAAGAATGGTGAATTATTAGAGTCAGCAGAATTTGTTGGAAACTACTATGGAACACCTATTTCTGAAGTTGAAAGATTACGTAAAGAAGGCAAGAATGTCATCTTGGAAATTGAAGTACAAGGATGTACTCAGGTTCGCGAGAAGGTGAAGGATGCCTTAACAATCTTCATCGTTCCACCAAGCATGGCGGAGTTAGAGAAGAGAATTCGCGGACGTAATACAGAACCAGAAGAAATCGTTCAAGAACGTTTGGCGAAAGCTGCGCGTGAAATGGAACTCATTGGTATGTACAAATATGTTGTATGTAACGATGATGCGAAATTAGCAGCTGATATTATTCGCGTAATTATCAAACGTCATATGAAATCAAATATTTAATTTGTCTGCCAGTATGAACTGGCAGTTTTTTTCTGCACTTGCGTAAGCGTTTTCAATCCTTTATAATGGAAACTGATAAACGGAGGATAGTTTCCGATGGAAAATATACAACAAGATATCTTAACTACAACACTAGAATTATTTAATGATAAAGGGTTAGATTTTACTATGGACGATATCGCCCAGTCGATGCATATTGCAAAGAAAACAATATATCGTTTCTTTTCATCAAAAGAAGATTTATTAATTGCATTATTAGATTATGGTTTTGAGAACATTCAAAAGGAGAAGCAGAAGATTTTAACAAGTGATGATAGTATTGCAAAACGTTTGGAACAAGTAATGATTGCGATGCCAAAACAGTATGCCAAAATTGACTTTCGTGTGCTATCAAGTTTAAAGGATACCTATCCTCAAGTGTATATACGTCTAAATGAACATTTAGAAAATGATTGGGAACCTATTATCAAACTAATCAATGAAGGTATCCGTAAAAAGGAAATCCGTAAGATTAACACATTTATTCTTCGCAAGATTATAACCGCAACTTTTGAACAACTTTTATCTACGGATGAACTACAAGAAAGAAATTTAACGTATGCTAAAGCTTTAAAAGAAATGATGAATATCATCATGAAAGGGATGGTTATAGATAATGAATAAAATAAATAATGATTGGGAATATATCGACCAATGGAGTGATACGTTTATTATAGATGGTGCTGCAGACAAGGTAGTTCGCATACCTCATACTGTTCAAGAATTACCTTTACATTATGCTAACTCAGAAAGCTATCAAAAGGTTGTTGGTTATCGTAAGAAATTAACATTTGATTCATCTTTAAAAGACAGAAGATATTTTATACGCTTTGATGGTAGTGCTCATGAGACTACAGTGTATTTCAATGGCAAAGAATTGTATGTTCATTCGTGTGGATATACTGCATTTATCGTTGAACTAACTGATAATATTCTATTTGATCAAGAGAATGTTTTAACTGTAAAAGTAGATAGTCGTGAGGGTTTGAATACACCTCCATTTGGATTTGTGATTGATTATCTTACATATGGAGGTATCTATCGTGATGTATGGCTTTATGATAAGCCTGCATACTTTATTAAAGATGTATTTGTAACAACGAATACACTAGATACAGTCTCAGTATCCATCCAAACAGATGGGCTAGTTCCTATTGATTCATATCAAGTCAAGATTCTTGACTCAAAGGGTGAAATCATCGCACAACAGGCCGTATCTATAAATACGCGGCAAATACAAATACCTGTAAAGAATATTCATGCATGGACAGCCGAATCACCAACTTTATACCGTTGTATTGTGGAACTAGGAGACGATACTTTTGTAACAAGCTTTGGATTCCGTACAATTCGTTTTGATCAGAATAATTTATATATCAATGATCAAAAGGTATTCTTGAGAGGCTTGAATCGTCACCAATGCTATCCATATATTGGTTATGCGGCTGTTGATTCTTTACAAGAGGAAGATGCACGTATTTTAAAAGAAGAGTTACATGTGAATGCAGTTCGCACTTCACACTATCCACAAAGTCAATCCTTTATCGATGCTTGTGACCGATATGGTTTATATGTGTTTACTGAGATTCCAGGTTGGCAACATATCGGTGATCAAACCTGGAAACAACAAGCAATCCGTAACACAGAAGATATGGTACTACAGTATCGTAATCATCCTTCTATTATTCTGTGGGGTGTAAGAATCAATGAATCATTAGATGATGATGAACTCTATGCGAAAACAAATGCAGTTTCTAGAGCCTTAGATTCTTCTAGACCTACAGCAGGTGTACGCTATCTTACAAAGAGTCATCTATTAGAAGATATTTATACTTTCAATGATTTCTCGCATCACGGTGATAATAAAGGTGTGTTAAGTAAGAGTGAAGTTATGGTAGATACACATCATCCACTCATCATCTCTGAAGCCAATGGACACATGTTTCCAACGAAGAGTTTTGATACACAAGCTCGACGTCAGGAACATGCATTACGACATGCTCGTGTGTTTAGTGATGCGATGGCTGACCATCAACATACTGGAGTTTTCCAATGGTGTATGTTCGATTATGCAACACATAAAGACTTTGGATCTGGAGATCGGATTTGTTATCACGGCGTCATGGATAGTTTCCGTAATCCAAAACTTGCGGCAAGTGTATATGCTTCACAACAGGATGAAGAACCTATCTTGGCAATTAGTACTTCGATGGATATTGGTGATTACAATGCTGGTAATCTACCGGATTTCTACGCATTTACAAATGCGGATGAAGTACGTTTATACAAAAATGATCAGTTTGTATCTACATTTTCTCATTCTGCATATTCTGGTTTAAAGCATGGTCCAATTCGTATTGATGATACGATTGGAAAACTACTTGAAACCAATGAGCATTTTTCTAAAGAGAAAGCTGCTGATATTCGTAAATGTTTACTAGCAAGTAAAAAGTATGGTAGTAATTTGCCATTACGGTATCGTTTGTTATATGCGAAGATGATGTTTCAGTATAAGTTGAGCTATAGTGACGGTGTCACTCTATTTGGAAAGTATGTATCAGGTTGGGGTTCGGATTCGATTACTTGGAGATTTGATGCTATCAAAAATGGAAAAGTTGTAAAATCTATTATCAAACGTCCATCTACTAAATTACATCTATCGTACCAAGTTTCTCGTACAAGTCTTGTGGAAGGAAGTTGCTATGACATGTCCGCAATTCGTATTCAAGTAAAGGATGAATATCATAATTTAGCTTCCTATGCACAACTACCACTAAACCTCATTACGACCGGACCAATCGAAATTGTAGGTCCTAATACAGTTGTTACAGAAGGTGGTATGACAGGTACATATATTAAGACAACTGGAGAAGAGGGAGATGCTGTTCTTACAATTTCTACTCCAGATTGCAGCGCAATTACAATTCATTTTACAATTACAAAGGGAAATCATACATTATGAAAGAATTTGGTAAAAAACAATTCGCTGCCTATGGTTTAGGTGCGGTTGGAAAGGATATGGTATATGCCTTATCTGCTTCCTATATCATGTATTACTATCAAGATATCCTAGGCTTATCTGCATCTTTTGTTGGATTTATTTTGATGATTGCTCGTGTGTTTGATGCCGCTAATGATCCATTTATGGGTGTTGTTGTTGCTAAGACAAATACGAAATGGGGTAAGTTTCGTCCATGGTTATTTACAGGTACAATTTTAAATGCATTTGTTTTATATGCATTATTTGCGGTACCTGCAATATCAGGGAAAGCATTGATGATCTATTTTGCGGTGATGTATATTCTTTGGGGTGTGACATATACCATGATGGATATTCCGTTTTGGTCAATGATACCTGCAGTTACTTCTACGACAAAAGACCGTGAGAATTTATCGGTTGTGGGACGTACCAGCGCAGGTGTTGGTTATGCGTTAATTAATGTATTTACCGTCATGGCTGTATCCAAACTAGGCGGTGGAATTGAACGTACTGGATTTCGCTTGTTTGCGCTTATTATAGCGATCTTGTTTGTTATATTTATTTTATTTACATGTTTTACAATTCGTGAACAAAAAGAGGAAAACATGCAGACAACGTCTGTTAAAGAGATGTTTAAAGCATTATTTAACAACGATCAAGCAATCGTTACAGTTATTACAATTGTGTTAATTAACTCTGCACTTTATATTACATCGAATCTTTTGATCTATTTCTTTAAATATGATATTGGTGGAACGGGTTGGAAGGATGCGTATACCTTATTTACTTCTGTTGGTGGGATTTCTCAGATTTTAGGTATGATGGTTGTGTATCCAATCCTTAGAAGTAAATTATCGAATACAATCATCTTTAAGTTAAGCTTGTGTCTAGCAATATTTGGATATGCATTCTTACTAGCATTATGTTTACTAGGATATTCATCTGTTCTAACAATGTTAATGGTACCTGGTGTAATGATCTTTGTGGCTAATGGTATACTAACTGTTTTAACAACTGTCTTTCTTGCGAATACTGTTGATTATGGTGAAGTAAAGACGGGTCATCGTGAAGAGTCTGTAATCTTTAGCATGCAGACATTTGTTGTAAAGGCTGCTAGTGGCTTAGCAGTATTCATCACTGGTGTTAGTTTGGATCTCATTGGTTTAACAAGCAAAGATGGCCTAGGAGAAGGTATACCAACATTCACTTCTCCATTATTAGGACTTCGTTTGTTGATGACAATTTTGCCTATGATCGGATTAGTTCTTGCACTCATATTATTTACAAGAAAGTTTATTCTTTCGGATGAAAAGGCAGAACAAATTCGTAAACAGTTAGAAGAAAAGAAGGTGTGAGTATGCAAGTACAGTGGTTGATAGAAAGTATTGATCAAAAAATCAAATTACAAGGTAATGAAAGCTGGCAGGACGAAGCACTACATATTCATGTCACAACTGCCCAAATGATACTAGGTAAAGTAGAGGCAAAACTATCTATATCCATCGCAAAGGACGAGAAAATATTCATGAATGGGTACCAAACATGGACATGTTCTCCAGAACTTACAAGGTATGATCATACACATGGACTAAAGAGAGTACCAAAGAGTTTATTGAGGAAATATGGGTTTGATCGTTATGGGGATTATCATTTTGTGGATTATCCGCAAAAGAAAGGTATTACCCATGGTGAATCATGGTGCTATTTCCGTGATGGAAAGAAATTTCGTTTATTTGCGTCATTAAATGAAGATCCAGGATATACCTTATTTTGGTATGATGCAAACAAATCAGAATTAACAATCCAAAGAGATTGTAAAGATGTACAGACAAATGGTATCTTTCATGCATTTGATTTATTCTATGCGGAAGGTAGTGAAGAAGAGGTCTTTCATGCATGGTTTGATGCAATGAATTTAAAGCCACTTACAACGAAGAAATTATTTGGATATTCTAGTTGGTATAATCACTATCAAGATATTAGTGAAGATAAGATACGTTATGATTTATCTGGCTGCGATAAAGTATTTCAACCAAATGACCTATTTCAGATTGATGACGGTTGGGAACTGTTTGTAGGTGATTGGCTAGAAACAGATTCAGTGAAATTCCCCAACGGATTAAAAGCACTTGTTGACCAAATACATGCAAAGGGATATAAAGCTGGTTTGTGGCTTGCACCATTTGTGGCAGAGGAGAAGTCCTCACTATATCAGAATCATCCAGATTGGTTTTTACACCATCATGGAAAACCATGGTGCTTAGGTGCTAACTGGTCGGGTTTTTATTCATTAGATATTGATCATCCAGATGTAATCGCATATCTTAAGCAAGTATTTCATCAAGTATACGATGTATGGGACTTTGATTTAGTAAAGTTGGATTTCTTGTATGGTGCAGCACCTTTTGGTAATGCCTCTGAGAGTCGTGCTAAGAGAATGAAACGTGCTATTCAATTCTTGAGAGATATATCAAAGGATAAGGAAATTCTTGCTTGTGGGGTTCCATTAATGCCATCTTTTGGTTTAGTCGAATATAGCCGCATTGGTTGTGATGTAGGATTAGATTGGGATGATGTATTCTATATGCGTTTATTGCATCGTGAAAGAATCTCTACCAAGAATGCGATTGTGAATACAGTCAATCGTAGACAATTAAATAAACATGCGTTTATGAATGATCCAGATGTATTCTTTATCCGTACTGAGAATATCCATCTAATGGATAAGCAGAAGGATGATTTAGCACGCATACAAGCTCTACTAGGAGGAGTATTCCTAACAAGTGATAGTCCAGCAAATTATACTGATGATATGATTAGAAAATATCACGAATACCGTAAACTAGCATCTGCGTTAGTAACAGATGTTAATACAGATGAAGGTATTACAATTGAGTATGTTCTAGATGGTAAAACCAATGTAATACATTTCGACTGTACAAATGGTAAATAACATGTTTTAAGAACTCTTAGAATTCAAGAGTTCTTTTTGTTTTCAGAAATATAAATCAATAAAACGATTTTTTAGTTAGCCAAAGAAAAAAGCCAACTTGCGTTGACTTTTTACACTTGTTATCTGTTGTAGAATTCGACAACGAGTGATTCGTTGATTTCTTGGTTCAATTCGCTTCTTTCTGGAAGACGTACGAATGTACCTTTCTTGTTTTCTTTATCAACTTCAACGAAAGCTGGGATTGTGATAGCTGATTCTAATGATTCAGCGATTGCCTTGATGTTACGTGCATTTTCACGAACAGCAATTGTTGATCCTGGCTTGATTAAAGCTGAAGGGATATTTAACTTCTTACCATTAACTTCGATATGACCGTGGTTTACTAACTGACGAGCAGCCTTACGTGTTCTAGCTAAGCCCATACGGTAAACGATGTTATCTAATCTACTTTCAAGTAAGATTAAGAAGTTAACACCTGCCATACCTTCCATCTTGGAAGCCTTGTTGAATAAGTTAGAGAACTGACGTTCATTTAAACCGTACATGTTACGGATTCTTTGCTTTTCGCGTAACTGTGTACCGTAGCCACCTAACTTAATACGCTTTGTAGGTCCATGTTGACCTGGAGCATAAGATCTTTTCTTAAGCTCTTCGCCTGTTTCTAAGATGGAGAAGCTTAAGCGTCTAGCTTTCTTCCAAACAGGTCCTGTGTAACGTGCCATGTTTTGTTTCCTCCTATATATGGCTGAGAAACAATAACAGGTGCAGATCATCGATGCGGGGTGTTATCATGAGCCTTTTCACCTTTTGCAGCAGGATACTTAGGAACAAGTTTAACTGTTGATAACGCCTTACGCATGACTCTACATGCTGCCATCATTTAACGCACTCGATATAATATCACTAGTGTGTACAAACGTCAATCATTTTCACAATCTATATAAGGATAGTCCTTTATCATTTGCAAGAAAAGAATTATGGAAAGATATGTGAAAGTGATAAGGCATGTCCCCAAATATATAGATGCTGTGGTAAAATAAGAAAAGATATTACAAGAAAGGTGGAAACATATGAATCAGATATTAACATTGTTATCAGATATCAGATTTATCATTGCTGTAGGTGCAATCTTTGTTTTACTATTAATCATTTTAATTGTTACTACAGTACGTGCACGTCGTTATAAATCTGAGTATATAGAATTAGAGAATCGCTATCAGTCACTTAAGCAAATTCCTTTGTCATTAAAGATGAATAAAGCAATTGCTGTAAGTAGAGTGAATCAGGATACAGTTGATCGTGTTAATTCAGCACAGAATAAGTTTGATGAAGTGCAGTCATGTATTTCTGCTTTAACAAGTAAGTTAGCAGACTTAGAACGTTATATTTCTGCTGGTACTTTATCAAAGGCTGGTAATACTATCAAGGATATTGAGACATCCATGACTACAACAGAAGCGGATGCGAAGACACTTGAAAATATGTTAGATGCGATTCTTGCAAAAGAAACAGCACAGCGTGAAGAAGTGACGGCTTTAAAGAATCGTTTCCGTGCACTAAAGGCACAAGCTGCTGAAAATGCTCCAAAGCTATACTTTGCTTGGCCTTTAGTAGAACAGAAGGTTGTTGATACGGAGAAGATGTTTGCGACTTTCGAAGAATGGATGTTCTCCAGTGATTTCGATAAGGCAAACCGTGAACTTGTAAGTATCAAGGCAGTCATGGCAGAACTAGAGGAAATGATTGAAAATATGCCTTCATTACTGGAAGATGCTAAGGGTGTCATTCCTAATATGGCAGAAGTTCTTCACAAGGATTATATTCATAATCGTAATCGTGGCGTGTATTTAAAACACTTAAATGTAGAAGAAAACCTCAATCAGATGACAGAGTCCTTACGTGAATCTCTAAAGCAGTTAAAGACAGGGTCTATATTAGGTGTTCGTGAAACACTTGATACAATGAAGGCAAAACTTCGTGAGATGGATCAGGCTGTGAAACAAGAAGGTGAAAGCTTTGATGCGATTCAAGAGTTATCAAAGGAATCTACAGCGCTTGCAGATGAAGCAGATAAGAATGCGGCTTATGTAAAAGAAGCATTTGCAAAATCATCATCACGTTTTGGCTTTGCGGATTTAGAAGAAAAACTTGCGGAGCAAACGGCCCACTTACAAGAACTTGAAGCTAAGATGCCTGTAGTAATGGATAGTGTGCGTAACTATCAAGTACCTGCTAGTACAGTTGTTGGTTCCTTGAAGGAATTAAATGAACAGATCATTGCATGCAATACAGAGTTTAAGAATATTCGTACACGTATTGAAGCTGCTTCTGGTGATGAAGAACGTTGTAAGAAGCAACTAGTGAAGTTGCAGATTGTTATGAATCAGATGCAAGTCAAGATTCGTAAGTACAAACTTCCAAATATTTCAGAAGCTTACGAGGATGATATGCGTCGTGCAAATGACTATATCCATCGTTTAGATAACTTGATGGAAGAAGTTCCATTAAATATGCAGTTATTAAATGGAACATTACAAGAAGCATTAGACTTTATCTATAAGCTTTATAACAATGTTAATAACGTTGTTGGTACAGTTATGATGGTTGAAAATACAATCGTATTTGGTAACCGTTATCGTTCAACTTACGCAGATATCGACTCTGAATTAACACGTAGTGAATTGAGTTTCCGTAATGGTGAATATACACAAGCATTAACAACAGCAATCGCAACGATTGAAAAGATTCACCCAGGTAACTACGAATCCATGATTAAGGAGAATGCGAAGAGTGCAGCGTAGAGTGTATTTTGATGGTGCTTCTACTACGGCGGTTCACCCAGATGTATTACAAACCTATAAATCTTTGTTAGATAAGTATTACGTCAATAGTGAGTCCCTATATGATGAAGGCAGCGAAATCAGTCGAATGATGGAAAAAGCCCGGAGTGCAATAGCCGGGCTTTTGGGTATAAACAGCGAAGACATTATCTTTACCTCAGGTTCTTCGGAAGCAAACTCTTCCGCAATCAAAGGTGTGTGTTTTGCACAACCAGGTAAGAAGCATATTGTCACAACGAATGTAGAACATTCTTCTATCTTGAATGCATGTTTACAAATGGAGCGGGTATTTGGTTATCGAGTAACGTATTTACCGGTTGATGCTAGTGGTAAGGTATCTTTACAACAGGTGAAAGATGCAGTAAATGATGATACAGCAATCGTTAGTATCATGGCAGTCAATAATGAAGTAGGTTCTATTAATCCAATTGACGAGATTGCAAATTATGTTAAAAAACATACACATGCCTATATGCATGTTGATATGACACAGGCAATTGGTAAAGTTGATGTAGATTTTAAAAATATTGATCTAGCATCTATCTCTGCACATAAACTGGAAGGTTTAAAGGGTAGTGGTGTTCTAGTCAAAAAAGTTCATGTGCCATTTGTGCCACTGATCAATGGTGGTGAACAAGAATATGGTATTCGTGGTGGTACTTCGAATGCTTGTGTAAACATGGTATTTGCTAAGACACTACGCTTTGCGTTAGAAAATGGTAAGAAGTATCATGATTATATTACAACTTTACAACAAGCATTATTGAAAGGTTTATCTACAATACCTGGTGTTTTAATGAATCAACCAAGTGATGCAGTTAATAGTGTCGTTAACTTCTCATATGAGAAGATTCCAAGTGAAGTAATGCAGAATGCATTAAATAAAAAAGGGTTTATGGTGAGCGCAAGAAGTACTTGTGCATCTAAATCCGATGATCCAAGTTATGTATTAAGTGCTATGGGTTATTCTTCTAAACGAGCAAGCTCTTGTATTCGTATTAGTTTAACGTATCATAATACAGAAGAAGAGATTGCTTCATTTATAGAGTCATTAAAGGAGATTATTTCGCAATATGGTTAAGTATGATACAGTCTTGATTCGCTATGGTGAATTAAGTACAAAGGGTAAAAATCGAAGAGACTTTATTACTAGACTCTTCACTAATATTAAATATATGTTGCGGGATTATCCTGCGCTAACGTATCGTAAAACATACGATCGTATTTACATTAAATTAACGGATGAAGATCCAGCAGAAATTGAAACCAAATTAAAGAAGGTGTTTGGTATTAGTTCATTCTCCTTTACAGAAAAGGTGAATAGTAATTTAGACGATATCAAGCAAGCTTGTGTTCGTATCGCTAAAGAAAGTGATAAGAAGACATTTAAGATGATTACGAAACGTCACGATAAGAGTTTCCCGCTCAAGAGTGATGGTGTAAATCGTGAGGTTGCTGGAGAGATTCTACGTAATACGGAACTAAAAGTTGATGTACATGATCCTGAATTAGCAATACGTGTTGAAATCCACAGCAATGAAACCTACATCACATCTAGTAAGATCCCTGGTGCTGGTGGATATCCAGCTGGCATCAATGGCAAGGTATTGTTAATGTTATCTGGTGGTATAGATTCACCAGTAGCGGCATATCAGTTGATGAAGCGTGGATTACATGTAGAAGCAGTACACTTTGCGTCTCCTCCATATACAAGCGAAAATGCAAAGAATAAAGTGTTAGAACTTGCTTCACAAGTGAGTGAATACCAAGGTCACATGAAAGTGCATGTTGTTAACTTTACGCAATTACAGCTGGAAATCTATAAGCATGCAGGAGACCCATATGCAGTTACATTGATGCGTCGTATGATGTTCCGCTTAGCGGATATGATCTCTAAGAAGTATGGGTGTCTAGCAATCGGTACTGGTGAAAGTGTAGGACAAGTAGCTAGCCAAACACTCGAGAGTATCAATTGCATTAATGCAGTTACAAATATGCCAATTTTAAGACCACTTGTATGTTATGACAAGATTGAAATTATTGATTTGGCACGTAAGATTGGAACTTATGAAACATCGATCTTACCGTTTGAGGATTGCTGTACGATTTTTGATCCAAAAAACCCAGTCACAAAACCATCTGTAGATAAGAGTGTTTACTATGAATCAAAATTTGATTATGAAACACTATTACAACAGGCGGTAGATACACTAGAAACTGTGAATTTACAAGCTGTGAAAAAAGAAGAAGATTTCTTATAGAGAGGTGAAACTATGGCAAAGCATAATCAAGATATTCGCAATGAATTTAATGAAAAGATGCAACATTGTGCGACGATGGATGAGCAAGAACTATTAGATATCGCTAACGTAACGATTGTTAAAGTTGAAAAAGATGATACATATAACACAAAAGCGAAGTTAAAGATTTTTGCATTATTCACATCACTCTTTAACTGTGCAGAAAATGAACGTATGAAATACGTAAAACGTATTTACGCAGCTCTTAAATAAATGATGATTGATAGGTATTTCTATAATGAAGTACCTATTTTCTTTTGCTATAATTTAGATACAATAAGATTTTTTTATAATGAGGAACGATATGAGAGATATTGATATTACTACTAATTAAAAAAGACTTTTAAAACCATTAAATTCAGCTGAAGTTTCTATTGAAACAAAAGGTGAAAAATACAGTAATTTCAGTGATATAAAAGCCAAAGAAGAAGAAGGATTTATAAGTTCTTATTCAATTACTGATTTATCTCTTAATTATTATCATGAAAATGGTATTACTATATATGAAGGAATTAACAATCTATTTGATAAATTATATTTTGAGTATGTTGGTTCAAGAATATATACTGTTATGCCT
>CALEMV010000298.1 GCA_937910655.1 uncultured Solobacterium sp. | reverse complement strand
TCATTCATGAATGTCATGGGTGGTTTCTCATCTGTATTTGATGTACTGACGTTCTTGGTATTGTGGTTTATCTTAGGATATAATACACTAGCCATGCAGAATTATTTCCAGACAGGTTGGTTTATTGAAGGTCTGATTTCTCAGATTTTGATTGTACAGTTTATCCGTACATCAAAGCGTCCTATCATTGATTCAAAGTGCGATTCTAGACTAGCTCTAGCATCTGCGTTTGGTATCTTTGTAGGTATTTCAATTCCATATTTATTTGATAATCTAAAGAATACTGTATTTACAGAAATGCCATTTGAATACTTTGTATATTTGATTATTATCCTGGCACTCTATAGTACTACGATTGAAATCGTGAAGAAGTTCTATATCAAAAAACATGGTTCTTGGTTATAAATAAACGAGAGAATATTGGAATCGATTGGTTTCAATATTCTTTTTCTTTATAGCTTGATGGGGATTGAACATAGTAGGAAGATATCGAAATATGTTAAAATACAACTATCAGGAGAATTTATGCAACAGGAACAACAAAATGCATTTAATCGTCAATGTATTAGTGAGGCACTAATACGTTTGATGGAAACTAAGGCTTATGATGATATTACTGTAACGGAGATTTGCCGTATGGCAGGTGTATCACGTATGACGTATTATCGAAACTATAGTAGTAAGCGCGAAATATTCAGTGATTATATGAAGATGATTGTGGATGAATTCGTTCGCGTACAACGTGCAAAGGATTTAAAAGTACGTTCGTATGAAATGATTCTTGCAGGATTTTTATATTTCTGTAATTATGAACGCTTTATTGAATGTTTAGACCAATCAAATTTATCTTCAATCTTACAGGATGGATTAAATTACTATATCGATAGTTACGTATTTGAACAGGGTGAAGATGAGTTGCGTAGATATCACTTGTATTATTATTCGGGTGCGTTATTTAACATCTATACCGTATGGATGCGTAATGGTAAGAAAGAAAATGTTGAGGATATCGCGAAAATTGTTTATGAACATGTAAAACGCGAACATCAAACACTTTAATTATCATGTATCTGTCTCTTATACACATCTGACGCTGCC
>CALEMV010000297.1 GCA_937910655.1 uncultured Solobacterium sp. | reverse complement strand
ATGTAAACTCATCATATCGTAGAACTTCTTAACCCAACCGATACGATCATTTGTTTCCTTCATCGCTAAATGCATTGCAATGCCAATATACATTTCCTGTGGTGATTCTAATAGAACATGTTGGTGGTTGCGAATCAAATAACGTTGAGATAATAAATCCAAACCACTGTAAGTGAATAAGTTATTACGTGTATTGTCGATTAAGCTTGCGATTTCATCAACTTCTTTATGAGAATAGTTTTCTAAGATATATGCTCCATATAGACCTTGTTCAATCATATAGGAAATCTTATGGTAGAAGCTTGTTAGACCTAGTTTCTCTTCAGTCGCTTTTAAATCACAAGCAATACTGTAACTAAGTAAACGTCCAGCAATTCTTTCCCAGTTTGGCTCTTCTTTCGTTGTAAGTTCAGCAGAACTTCTTGTTAATAAAGCAATTCTATCTTTCAGAGATTGACCTTCTTTAGACATTGTAGAGAATTTTTCATACAATCTCTTTAAGTCATAGTCTGGATAAGACTTTTGGATATCAACCAAAACATCTTCCAACTCTTCATCACCGATGAGTTTTACCAACTCAAGGCGATCATTACGCATTTGTGTACGCTTTTCACGGTATAAGATATAACTCTTTGCGACATTATACTTTTCGTTCTTCATCAAGATCTTTTCAACAGTATCTTGAATTTCTTCAACATCAACTTCTTGACGACCTTCAAACTGTGCTTCAATCTGCACTAGTAAGTCAGAAAGATATGCTTGATCAACACTTTCATTTACGCTTAGGAAAGATTTTTCTATCGCTAAAATAATCTTCGCTCCATCATATGGAACAACTTGCCCGTTACGTTTTACTATCCTATCCACAACTTTTACCTCCACTGAATTTTGTCTTTCAATAGCATAATAAAAAAAGAATTATTTTTCTATCTGAATGCCCAACTTTTTCTCAGAATTCCTTCCGTAAAAGTCCTCTTATTTTAAATCGTGAAAATCACTATTTTTATTCTCTGAAATCATTCATTCTTTTCATTTTCAATGCTTGAAAACTTTGCATATCATTTATTTAAATTATCAAAAAAAGCCCCTGTTAGGGCCTACTAAAACCAGTCAATTCTCATTGATTTATTATTCCATACCTGCTAATCGATATTGTTCATGAATCCATTCTTGCTCTTTTTCAAAAGCATCTATCGCTTCCTGTGGCGCATCTTCTTTAAATTTACCATTGACCCTATATGGTTTGTAAATCTCTTCGAGTTTTCTTATTTCATCTGGAAAATACAGTACCATGTAATCATCCCCTTCATACATTTAGTTTATTGTCGTCAACTGTTATTTCATTGTACTACCTAAATATATACATGTCATTTTCTTCCTAATAAATCAGCTTTATGAAAAATACTTTTTAAATGGTGCCAATTGTAGGTCGCAAAAAAAGAAAAAGCCCTTAAAATAAGGCTTTATCTCTATAAAGTGCCGCTTAGCAGAATTGAACTGCTCGTTCATCCTTACCATGGATGCGTATTACCACTATACTAAAGCGGCATAGCCTTTATATAATAACAAACTACAATTAAAAATCAATAATCAGTACTGTTTTTCAGTTCGTTATAAACGACCTGTAAAGGCAGGCCCATAATGGCATAATAATCTCCATGAATCTCTTTGATGTATCTGCCACCAAATCCTTGTATTGCGTAAGCACCTGCTTTATCTCTTGTTTCTCCTGTATAAATGTAATCCCAGATCTCTTTATTACTCATTACAGCGAAATATACATCCGCAATACTTGCGTATGTAAAGCACTTCTTTTGGCTGATGATGCACAAACTTGTTAGCACTTGGCTCTTATGGTCTTGAAGTTTCTTTAACATTCGAAAAGCATCTTCATCATCTTCCGGTTTTCCCATAACTTGGTTATCACATAAAACCAAAGTATCACTACCGATAACAATAGCTTCAGGATGTCGTTCCAATACAGTTTCTGCCTTACGACGGGATAAGATTTTACTTTCTTCAACAAGGTCTGCCTCTAGATTTATTGTCTCGTCGATATCAGCCGGATCACAGATAAACGAGAATCCTGTTTTCTCTAACAACTCTTTTCTTCGTGGACTTTGTGAAGCTAGTACAATTTCTCTCATAAATAACCTCTTTCTTTTATTATTTTATGAAAAATTAGGAATTAATGAAAGTGCTTACGTGATATAATTATCAAAGGAATAAAAATTGAAAGGGATTAAGAATGAAGAAGCCTACATTAGTTATTTTGGCTGCCGGAATGGGTAGCCGCTATGGTGGAATGAAACAGATTGATGGAGTCGGAAGCCATGGTGAACCAATCATAGAATTTTCTATCTATGACGCAAAAGAAGCAGGATTTGAGGATGTTGTTCTCATCATCCGTCGTGAACATGAACAAGCATTCCACGCTGCATTAACAGACCGTGTATCAAAGGGAATGAACGTGAAGTTTGCATATCAGGATATTAACAATGTCCCATCTGATATTACAGTACCTGAAGGACGTGAAAAGCCATGGGGAACTACACATGCATTACTTGCATGCAAGGGTGTTGTTGATGGACCATTTGCGATTATCAATGCAGATGACTTCTATGGTAAGGATGCATATAAAGTTATCTATAACTTCTTAACAACAGAAGTAAGTGATGACCATTACGCAATGGTTGGTTATGCCGCAAATAACACTCTTACAGACCATGGAACAGTGACACGTGGTGTATGCCAACAAGACGAAAACGGTAACCTAACAAGCATTGTCGAAGTACAGAAGATTGCTCGTAAGGATGGCAAGGTTGTTTATGATGACAACGGAACTTGGAAAGAAATGGATCCTAACGCATTAGTATCTATGAACTTCTGGGGATTTACACCTAAGGTATTTGATGACATGGA
>CALEMV010000296.1 GCA_937910655.1 uncultured Solobacterium sp. | reverse complement strand
CCATTATTATATGTATAAAAACTTGCGTAAGTCCAAACCATCAAAACAATGAAGGCAAAGATATCAAGTGGTATTTTATCAATCCACGATAAGGTAATACCTGGTTTATCATCTACATGCCCTGCTCCATAGAATAGGAATATAACAGAACCGATAAGGATGATGATACTAAAAAACTCAATCGGGAATATGATATAGCGGAATCTATATTGAAGATTATAAACTGTATCACAGTAATAGAAGTCATCTCTTGCGTTTAAATCTTTTGCAAGGGAGTATTCAATACGGTATGTTGGTTCATTATTTTTTTCGATGTAGTCTTGGAAGTAACCATCAGAATTATTACCATAGAAATATGCGGTACCATGTAGTGTGGACTCTTCAACATCAAAATTTTTATGAATTAATTGATTTGTGGCAACTTCGTAGATTTCGACAGAAAGGTTAGAGTTTTCACGGTCGAAACTTTTGTACTGGTCGCCAACAAAATTAGTATTAATATCTAATGCATATAAGACATAGTTATTAGCTGTTACTGCTGCTCGAGCCCTTGCGTCTGCTGTATCACTATATTTAGAAATACCATCATAAGCACCTGCAGTAGATAAGTATGAAATTGCATTCATTCCAACGATGTCTGCTGTCGCTGCAAGCGCAAAAAGGATGAACGCAATGACTTTACATAGATAACTTGAACGTAATCTTTTTTTATTGCGCTCTTTCATGACTATCCTCCATCTTATAGCCTTGTCCCCAAACTACTTTGATGTATCTTGGCTCAGATGGATCAATCTCAATCTTTTCACGTAAGTGACGGATATGAACAGCGATAACAGATTCGCTACCAATTGGTTCATCATTCCATACATTTTTATAAATCTCAGCGGAAGTAAATACTTTTCCTGGCTGTTTCATTAACATCTTTAAAATACCAAACTCCATCGGTGTAAGCGTAACGTCATTACCATCAACAGATACTTTCTTTGTGGTGTCATCTAAAATGATTCCACCAATCATAAGTTCATCAGTATCTGCACTAACACCACCAAGTTGGTGATATCTTCTTAACTGTGAGTTAACACGTGCTAAAACTTCGGATGGATTGAATGGTTTTGTGATATAGTCATCTGCACCAATATCAAGACCGTTTACTTTATCCTGATCTTCACTCTTTGCGGTTAGTAAAATAATTGGGATATTTGTAAGATTGCGAATTTCCTTTGTCGCTTTAATACCATCCATGATAGGCATCATAATATCCATTAATACCAAATCAACATCTTCTGTCTTAACGATATCAACTGCATCTTTTCCATTTCGAGCTGTTAGTAATTGATACTCATCTTTGGATAAATAGATTTTTAGGGCTTCTAAAATATCGATATCGTCATCAACAATTAAAATTGTATGTGTTGTTTTCATATGTTCCTCACGATTTCTACAATACAAAATGTACCACAAAGAAAAAATAAATCCACTATTTATCGTATTTTTAGTGTTAAACTAGGCGTTTTTGGTATCCACCAGATACAGAAACACGTGTATGTGCGATTACGAAGGCATTTGGATCAAGTTTTCGAATCTCTCTTTGGACAGAAGATACCTCACTTTTTGCGACAATTGTGACGAGTACTTCTGTGTGATTATTGGTATATGCACCTTTACCATCCCAACAAGTAACACCTCTTGCATATTCATGCATGATCATCTGTTTTACTTCAGGCACATGTGTGAAAATCATAAGTTCAACTTCAATATTTTGATAATGCCAACGATCAATTGTCACAGAGAATACAACGATATAGATAATAGAGTATAGTGCAGTTGATACATCAAATAATATTGCCATTAATGTATAGAGAATAATATTGTAAATGACATTAAAGATTCCTACAGAAATCTTCTTTGACTTATGGCTTAGATATAGGCCTAATAAATCTAAACCTCCTGCACTTGCGCTATTGGTAAGTATTAGTCCACATCCAACACCACCTAATAATCCAGCAATCACAATGCATGCAAGTTTATCATCGAGGATAGGTGCAGTAGGGGCGATGATATATGTAAAGATAATTGTTTGTAAGGCAACAGATAATATGGTTCCTACAACCATGCGTTTTTTCATCTTCTTTAAAGCCAGAAGAAAGAGTGGAATATTAAATGCAAGGTTGATAATACCTGCAGTATCTACATTTTGAACATTAGAAAAGAATAAAGTTCTTAGCATTTGGGCTGTACCAGGTACTCCACCAGAGTAAAGCTTTAAAGGTACTAAGAAGAAGTTAACTGATAATGCGTATAAGGATGATCCTATTAAGATAAGAAGGATATTTAGGGGTGTAACTTTCTTGGGTTTTACATAGATTTCTTGTGACATATGATGTTCCTCTTTTTCACTAAGATAATCATAAAGAAAAAGATGGTATTTTCATACCGCTTTTATCGAATATTTCTATCATATTTGTGATGGAGATGTTAAGAATTTAGTACTTTACATATTGATAGTAATATCGCATATTTTGACAAATATATATGTGTGTCTTAAAATGATGAAAACAACAAATAATTCTGAAGATAATTTCATTGATAGGAGAAAATAAGGTTTAAATACTTCTAAATATAAAACTAAAAACTAGGAGGAAAAATAATATGCTCTATTTAGATATTGGTTTGTATATTGCTTTAATTTACATGCCTAAAATTTGGCAATTATATAAAAAGAAATTAAATATTAAGACTCTAGATATTGCTTTAGATTTAGCAATAATTACGGGGCTATCATCGGGCTTACAACATAGCAAAGAATATTTAATGAGTACCTTGATTGTTTATACGATTTTCTTGGCATGCTATTCAACTTTCCTTATAATAATTTCAAAACGAAAAGAAAAAGAAATTACGAAAGAGAACGAAACATAGAATTTATATTACTGAATAATTACGTGGAATTAGAACACGAAGAAATGATGTATTTAGATGGTGGAGAATATTTATCTAAGTCACAATGTGCAAATATGCTAACTTCTGTTGGTATGAATCCATATTCATACATTGCAGGGGCGGTTGGAGTTTTAGCAGCAGCAAAGTTAGTGGCATTTGCAGCGAATTTTGGTGGACCTGTTGCATGGATTGCTAAATTTGTAGCGCAAGCATATGCATTTGGCTGGGCAGTTGCAAATGGTGCAATAAAGAACGTGGTTGATATTACGTGGAGTTGGATGCCAGGACGGGATTTTGGTGTTAACTATACAATTTACAATTAAGTTTTAATTAAACATTTAATAGAATATATCAGAAATTTTATTGGATTAATAGATTCACAGTAGTTTGATTAAGCCACTTTGTTAATAGCACTAATTCAGATACGATGGATAAAACACATCGTATCTGA
>CALEMV010000295.1 GCA_937910655.1 uncultured Solobacterium sp. | reverse complement strand
TTTTTCTAAAACCCCAAGTTATTTTACATTAGGATTATTTGAGACAGTATTCGATATGAACTATTTACATGATTATGAATTCTGGGTTGCAGATTATTCTTATGCTCCAGACTTCAGTTATCACTTCAGCATCTGGCAATATACAGATGCTGGAAGTATTAATGGTATCTCAACAAACGTTGATATGAACATCATGTTTGTAAAGAAATAGTTATTCATTGACAGGTTCTTCATAAAGAGTGGAACCTGTCTTTTCTATTTCTGCACTTCCTTTTGTAAGATCAGAGAAGATAGTATGTAAGTCTTCTTCGTTACTTGCAAAGTATGCATGTGCATAGTCATCATAGTCAAAGCTAGCATCAGTTGTATGATTTCGTATCCAGTTTTCTGCGCTACCGATATATTCATACGGATATTTCACATGCCAGGTAGCGATAGAAATATCAATCACCTTATATGCTTCTTGTAGAACAGCACTGGTAGCACCACCATATGCACGAATTAATCCACCCGCTCCAAGTTTAATTCCACCAAAATAACGTACAACACAGACTACCGTATCAGATAATCCAGCTTTACGGATTGCTTCAAGAATAGGGATGCCTGCTGTACCTGCAGGTTCATGATTATCATTAGATTTTTGATAGGCATCATTTTCTCCGACGATGTATGCGGTACATACATGCGTCGCATCACGGAATTCATCACGGATGTAGTCAATATAGGCTTTGGCTTCCTCTTCACTCTTTGCGACAGTTGCACAAGCAATAAAGCGTGATTTTTGGATAACAGTTTCTTTACGGGATTCATTTTTTAAACGCATGATAACCTCTTTCACAAATCATTATAGTATAATATACGCAGGTAAAAAATATGGGAAAAATTAAACAATTAGATACATTAACAGCGAATATGATTGCGGCTGGTGAAGTCGTAGAAAGACCGATGGGTATCGTAAAGGAACTTGTAGAGAATGCTATTGATGCGGGTAGTACTCGTATTGAAGTGAATATCACAGAAGGTGGAATCCAACGCTTAAGTGTCATTGATAATGGTTGTGGTATGGATGCACAGGATGCACAACTCTGTTTTGGCCGTCATGCGACGTCAAAGATTCAATCACAGAATGATTTATGGTCCATTCATACATTGGGCTTTCGAGGCGAAGCACTACCATCGATCGCTTCTGTATCTAGGATGGTATTAAGCACATCTGATGGTAAGGATGCGACAAGAGTTGTCGTTGCCTATGGCAATACGGAAAGTGTTACACCATATCCATGTAATCAGGGAACAGAAATCTCAGTAGAAGGTCTATTCTATCAGACACCTGCACGTCTTAAGCATATGCGCTCCGCTGCATATGAAGCATCTCTCATTCAGGATGTTGTTTCGAAGTTTGCGTTATCCCATCCAGAGATTGCGTTTATTTTGCGCAGTGATGATAGAGAATCCTTCCGCACTAGCGGACAGGGCAATCTTTTAGAGGTTGTATATCAGGTGTTTGGCAGAATGGCCGCAGAGAATGCGATTCCTGTAGATTTTAGTGACTTTGATTATAGTGTGAAGGGTTATCTCATCAAACCAAATATCACACGTGCTAGCCGTACAGGAATGAATCTATTCCTAAACGGTAGAATGGTAAGAACCTATAAATTATATAAAGCAGTACAAGATGGTTATGAAGACTTCATTGTAAAGGGTAGATATCCAATTTGTGTCTTAGATATAGCAATGGATCCTCATCTTTTAGATGTAAACGTACATCCTTCCAAATGGGAAGTACGTTTATCAAAGGAAATTCAACTAGAAACACTTATTAAAAACAATGTCGCAAATATGTTGCGTGGCACTGTTCTTGCGCCTGCGGCGGAAGTTCGTGAAGCAAGACAAGAATATTATCAACCAATTTCTTTCGATACTGACCGTTTGATACAGGAAGCAGAGTATCGTAAGGAACAAGAGCGCAGACAATCCGTTGTTGAGCCTGTTATTTCTACAGCACAAGAAGTAAAAGTTGAGAAACAAGAAATAACTTTAGAAGAAGAAATCAAGGAAACAGAAGCTGAACTCAAACGTGTCTCAACGCAGTTTGAACAAGAATATCCTGAATATAAGCCTCAGAAACAAGTCTTTCCACCGATGGAAGTCATCGGTCAACTCCATGAGAAATTCATCCTCTGTGCAACAGAGAAGGGGCTAGTCATCATCGACCAACATGCGGCACAAGAGCGTGTGCATTATGAAGAGTATAAAGCAAAGCTAAACCAAGATCCTGTGATGATGGACTGTTTAGTGCCAATTACAATTCATGCGGGTAACGATCTTGTAAGACGGGTTGAAGAAATCAATGCGGCAGTGGAAGATATCCATGTTGTATTTGAACCGTTTGGTAAAGATACATTGATTGTACATAGTGTACCAGTATGGATGCAGGATATTGATGAGACACAATTTTTGAATGATGTAATTGATCTGTTTAAAAATGATCGCGATATAAAATATGCACGCATGGAAAAGAAAAAGATTGCGACAATGGCTTGTCATCATTCCATTCGCTTTAATCGTAGTTTAACGATGGATGAAATGAAGGAAGTTGTACGTCAATTATCTCTATGTGAAAATCCATATCATTGTCCACATGGTAGACCAACCTTTATCACACTGGATGAAAAGACCTTAGTAAAGGAATTCTTACGATGAAAAAAGTAATTGTCATTGTTGGCCCTACTGCAGTAGGAAAGAGTGAATTTGCGATTGAACTTGCGAAGAAGTTAAGTGGAGAAATCATCAGTGGAGATTCCATACAGGTTTATGAAGGCTTGGATATTGGCTCTGGTAAGGTGACAATCCAAGAAATGGATGGAGTACCACATCATCTGATTGATATCTATACGACCAAACAAAGCTATACAGTTGCGGACTTTCAAGCAAAAGCGAGAGATCTAATAGACAATAGTAAGAAACCGATGATTATCTGTGGTGGTACTGGACTCTATATTAAGGCATGCTTGTATGATTATCAGTTCAGTGATGAAAGTGGTGCTGGTATTGATGCGGACTTAGAAAACTACAGTAATGAAGAACTGTACAAGCAACTAGTAGAATTAGATCCTAAACAAAGTGAGAAGATTCATCCAAACAATCGACAGCGCCTATTACGAAGTCTGACTATTGCAAGAAGAAGCTCAAAAGTACAGAGTGAGATGATAGCAGAACAAGATCATCGTATGTTGTATGATGCACGCATTATCGGCTGTACAATGCCGCGTGAAGAGCTCTATGCACGCATTAATGCACGTGTAGAAAAGATGTTTCAAGCAGGTTTAAAACAAGAGGTAGAAAGCTTATTACAGCATGGGGTATCTTTTACAGATGCATGTATGAAGGGAATTGGCTATCGTGAATGGGAAGGCTATTTTGAAGGAAAGAAATCCCTTGAAGAAGTTAAAGAAGAGATTCAAAAACATTCTCGCCAATTCGCAAAGCGACAGTATACGTGGTTCCATCATCAGATGGATGTAGAATGGTTTGAAAATAACAACGCTATACAACGTCAAGAAATGCTAGATGACTTGGTACATTGGTATCAAAAATAAAAATAAATCTTAAAATATACAATTTGACTTTAGGTCAAATTGTCATATAATAATATTGTCAGGAGGACTTAACAATGAGTGAATTTGACAGAAACAATGTTTATGGAGCTTATGATGAGCAAGCTGGTCTCAAAGCTTATATAACAAAAGTATTTACACACATGGGAATTGGTTTAACGATTACAGCAGCAGTTGCGTATCTTTTCTACCACTCCTTAGTCACAAGAGGAACATTAGCACGTATCGTATTCTTTAGCGATTTTGCATTTTTTATCCAGATTGGTTTATTGATTTCACAGTTTGTATTAGTAATTTCTCTCAATGCGGCAATCACACGTTTATCAAAAGGCGCATGTAATGCGTTGTTCTTAACATACGCAGCTCTAAGTGGTGTTACATTTGGTGTTATTCCACTTGCGTATGGAGTAGGGGTTGTATTCCAAGCGTTTGTATTTGCGGCAATCTTATTTATCAGTTGTGCAGTGATTGGTCATGTTACAAATGTTGATTTAACAAAGTATCAAGGAATCTTACTTGGAGGATTATTTGCGTTAATCATCGCAAGTGTCGTATCCATCTTTATTCCAGCATTACGTGATAATCTATTGATTGCATATCTTGGACTATTTATCTTCATGATTTATACAGCATTTGATATTCAACGTATCAAGCAGTTCTACTATATGTCAGCTGATGGAACAGATCAAAGAGATAAACTAGCTATCTATGG
>CALEMV010000294.1 GCA_937910655.1 uncultured Solobacterium sp. | reverse complement strand
CAACTTCTAAAGTCATATCATTATTCACTACTGCATCTCTAAATGCGGCGTTTGTAGTATCAAAAAGACCGCTAATTCGGATTGTATCGCCTGTATTACCAGCTGCTACTGCATCATTAATCGTTGCATATGTGACAGTGTCATCATCATTTAGCCAAATCTTACCAGTCTCTAATGCACTTACGCTGAGCGTAAAAGATAGGATACTACTCATTCCTAAAATCAAAGCCAATATTAATCCTGTCAATTTTTTTACCATTGATATCCCTCCATAAAAAAAGCAAAGTTATACTTTGCTGAAATATGGTAATATGCTAAATTACAATGTGCAATTAACTTGCTCCAAATAAAAAACGAATTTTCATTACAAGTGTAATTACTCTTTCGTTTTTAAAATGTTTTTACTTCATGTTCTTGCGATATTCAGCTAATTCAGCTTCATTTGCCCATACAAAGTGTCCAGGCTTAATTTCATGGAATGCTGGTTTATCTTCATCATAATGATGGCTATCCAATGAATATGGTTTAACAACCTTGGCCTTTTCAATCTGTGGATCAGGAATAGGAACTGCTCCTAATAATGACTGAGTATATGGGTGTAATGGATTGAGGAACAATTCATTTGTTTCTGCAAGTTCCACAATTCTACCTAAGTGAATAACCGCAATACGATCAGAGATAAAGCGTACAACAGATAAGTCATGTGCAATGAAGATACATGTTAGTCCACGCTCTCTCTGTAATCTCTTTAATAAGTTTAATACCTGAGCACGAATCGATACGTCAAGCGCTGAAATAGGCTCATCCGCAATCAATAAGTCAGGCTTCATGATAATCGCTCTAGCGATACCAATACGTTGACGCTGGCCACCTGAGAATTCATGTGGATAACGTGACATATGCTCTTCAAGAAGACCTACTTCATTTAATGCAGATACTACTTGATTATAACGATCTTCTTCATCAGTATATAACTTGAAGTTAACCAGACCTTCAGAAACGATATAATCAACTGTTGCACGTTCATTTAAAGAAGCAGCTGGATCTTGGAAAACCATCTGAATCTTACGAATAACTTCTTTATCAAGTTCACGAGAAATCTTTCCAGAAATACGCTTTCCTTCAAACAAGACTTCACCATTACTAATTGGATTAATACGGTTAATTGCACGAGCAATTGTTGTCTTACCTGAACCAGACTCACCTACAAGGGAGAATGTTTCTCCTCTGTATACTTGGAAGTTAGCATCATGTACAGCAACAAACTTATTTTTACCATTGGTGAAAGTTACTTCAAGGTTTTTGACTTCAACTAGCACTTCTTTTTCGTTGTTATCCATGATATGTGCCTCCTTCACCTAATGTCTTCAATAATCTTTCATGTAAGTCACGAATTACTTCAGGCTTCTCAACCTTTGGCGCACGTGGATCTAATAACCATGTCTTAGCTAGATGTGTATTACTTACCGCAAACATTGGAGGTTCTTCCTCGAAGTCAATCTTCATCGCATAAGGATTACGTGGTGCAAATGCGTCACCTACAACCTGCTCAAATAAACTTGGTGGAGTACCTGTAATTGCATATAAGTCTTGACCCTTAATACCTAACTGAGGCATAGAACTTAATAGAGCCCATGTATATGGATGTTTAGGATCATAGAATACTTCTTCTACTGTTCCATATTCAACAATTTGACCTGCATACATGACCGCAACCTTATCTGCTACATTCGCAACGACACCAAGGTCGTGTGTAATATAAACAGTTGTGAAGTGATACTCTTCCTGTAAGTCCTTAATCAACTTAATAATTTGAGCTTGGATTGTAACATCTAAAGCAGTTGTAGGCTCATCACAAATCAAGATACGTGGACGACAAGCTAATGCAATCGCGATAACGATACGCTGACGCATACCACCAGAATACATGAATGGATATTCATCAAAACGGTTCTCCGCGTTATTGATACCTACACGCTTCATTAAATCAACCGCAATCTTACGAGCTTCAATCAAATCAACACCTTGGTGTTTTACAATAACCTCAGTAATCTGAGAACCAATCGTACGAATTGGGTTTAAGGAAGTCATTGGATCTTGGAAGATTGTCGCAATCTTCTTACCACGAATTTCTTCCCAATCACGGTCACTTGTGAGTTCTAATAAATCTCTTCCTTCAAAAATAATTTGACCTTGTGAGATATTACCATTTTTATCTAGCATTCCCGTAAAAGTCTTTGTGAATACAGATTTTCCTGAACCGGATTCACCTACGATTGCAAGTGTTTCACCATCATAAAGGTCTAATGAAACATTACGAATCGCAGTTAAAACACGGTCACGAACTGTAAATTCAACAATAATATCACGTGCAGATAATACTGCCTCTTTGTCTGAGTTTTCAAAGGTGATATCTAAGTTTGTAGCTAATGTTTCTTCTGCCATGATACCCTCCTTTACATATGTGTCTTTGGATCAGATGCATCTGCCAAAGTCTGTCCGACAATATAGAGTGAAATTGAGATAACGGCCGCTACAGCTACTGGAATCCAGAATAAATATGGAGCGGAAGTCATGTATGCTGAGTTACTTGAAATAAGTCTACCCAAGGAAACTTCTTTCTCAGTTAAACCAATTCCTAAGTAAGATAAGAATACCTCATATGAAATAAAGCTTGGTACATCTCTTGAAATAGATGTAACGATAATTGGAATCATAAATGGTAAAACGTTATGTTGAATAATCTTTGCTGTAGGTGTACCTAAGCATCTTGAAGCTAAGTTATACTCACGGTCACGAATCATCATAACCTGAATACGGATACTATAAGCCATACCTAACCATGAAGTAATACACAAGCAGAATACCAACTGCCAGAATCCAGGTCCTAATACATAAGACAAGATAATAACAACTAATGTAAATGGAACGTTTGCAATGATGTTATAAACTTCAATCATAATAACGTCCATTTTACGTGAATAACCCCAGAACGCACCTACAATAACACCAATCACATTTGTAATAAATGTAGCGATAATTGCAAGACTTAATGAAGTTTTAGCGCCTGCCCAAACTACATCAAAGAGTGAATCACCTACTTGGTTTGTACCAAACCAGAATTGGAGATTTGGTGTAACGAAGCGACGTGAGAAGTCATTGATATGTGTTTGAACAGTTGGATCATATCCACTAATAAACGGTAAAATATAAGACAAGAATAAAGTTAATAGTGTTAGTACTAAGAAGAAAATCGCAATCTTACTACTAAAGAACTTTCTAAATACACTCTTCCAATAAGAATATTTAGGACTATTCAGTCTTTCTGATGCAAAGTCGTCTAATGCGACAAAAGTAAATCTTTCATCTCTGATTTCTGACATTATCTCGAATCTCCTTTTGCCTGTAACTGAATACGAGGGTCAACAACTGTAACGAGTAAGTCACCTAATAACAAGGCAAAAATAGAAACAGCAGTGAAAATAAATGTTAGACCAATAACCATTGGGTTATTGTATGCCTTAATACTATCTGGCAACATCTTACCCATACCAGGAATCGCGAAAACAGTTTCTGTAATAACCGCACCAGAAATTGTCATAATAACAGCTGATGGGAAACCATTTACGAATGGAATAATTGCATTACGTAAAATATGTGTACGGAAAATTTCACTATTGGAAAGACCCTTTGCACGTGCAAACTTAACGTAGTCAGAGCTTGACTGGTCAACCATGTAACGTCTAATCCATAACATCTGTCCGCCTGTGCTCAATAAACCAAGAATTAAGATAGGCATGATATAGGAACGAACATCATGCGCACCATATACCGGGAACTTATCTGGTAAACCAAGTGTCATACCAATTGAACGAACGAAATAAATAAATGCTAGTGATGGAACTGCACTCATAATATTGATGTAAACTGTACCAAGCTTATCTTGCCACTTACCTTTATTCGCAGCCATAATCATACCAGCTGGAATACCAAATAAATAAGTAATCAATAAGGCAATTAAACCTTGAATCGCTGATGTAGTTACCATTGATGGATCTTGTAAGTTAGACGCACAGTTTGCATAATTGTCATTAAACTTGCCCTTATCAATGCTGTCTAACAATTCTGAATATTTATATGTACATGAATGCAAATTCACAGCTGAAGAAGATGTCTTTCCTGTTTCAAAAGTTACTTCCTGGCTCTTTGCATTACCCTGTGTCTGTGTAATAACAGTAGTTACATCTACACCACTAAATGTTGGATAAGAAATACCAAAATTCAACCCAACAATATTCTGGTGAATAAATGGGAAACTACCATCCATGTATACAAGATACTTATGCTCGCAACCCGAACACTTAATTGCAGGTAAACCATTATAGTCATTCTCAATATAGACTTTTCTTTCCATATTTTCGTTATGACCATCGTACATTCTCCATGGATGATCTACTTCAATTAACTTACTAAACCAGTTGAATACTAGTTCAGGAACAGAATAATCTTTATAGGCATAATATTTACCATCTGAATATGTTTGAATTGTATATCCATCTGACTCATACTTCTTAACCTGTTCTTTCAATAAATCAGAACCAGTAACCATACACGCATCATAATCACTTGTATTTGCACATAGGTCCTTCTGTTCATCAAAACGTAGATAACCTAGGCTCTCCCAGGTGTTGTATTTGTATTTTGTTTTATCATCCGCGCTCTTCAACTTCTGGTAAGTTGTATCAGTTGTAAAGATATTGTCGCGCGGTGTCAGCGTATAGACCAAAACCAATGCGATTGTAACAACCGCAAAAATCGAGAAGAACGATCTGATTACACGGCCTAAAATGTAACGCTTCATATAACTCACCCCTACCTTTTCATAGTAGTTATAATACCATATAAGACTAGGTATTTCACTAAAATATAATTTTTTTCATAATTAATTTCATGTTAATTTTCATTTTCAAATATTATGAATATTTATTCATATCTATATAGATACTCCTTACAGCGTATTTATATCATCTCTCAAGAGAAAGAAAAGACAGATTCATCGCTGAATGATATCTGTCTTTTAAATTACTTATGAAAATTTACAATGTAAATATTCTAAGATTTATTTGCTAGCGGACTTAGCGGACTTAGCACGTTCTGCTAACCAAGCTTCCTTAGCTTCATAGTAGTCCTTGTTTGTAACAATATCCTTTTGAACACGTCTTAGTTTGAACTTACTACCACCTTGGCCGGCAATTGAGTATGGTCCTACGAATGGAACGCTTCTTGTAACTGTGTTTGCTACAGCTGTGCACTGTACACTGAGAGCAAACGCATTTTCAATAAGCCAAGCATCAGCCTTAGCATATGCTGCATAACGAGCATTTAAGTCATCAGTAATTGCATCAGCTGCTTCTAATAACTTCTGGTAATCGAATAATCCAACAGCTTCCATAGCAGCCTTATCAGATTCCTGGAAGTTATCTGGATCAGATGTTCCATCTAAGCCAACTGAAGTTAACTGGTCACCATTTACTGGACTATAGATATTTAAGTAACTTCTTGGATCTAAGTAGTCTGGGTTCCAACCTACTGCTGTAGAGATATCCCAGTCAGATTCACTACCATTATTTGCAAGATATGTTGCTGCATAGTAAGCATCCTTATCAATTGGCATTACATTGATTAAGATTTGTCCATTTGTAGCTTCTTCTACAGACTTCTTCAATGAGTTAGCCTGGTTAACTGTGAATGACATTGTTGAAAGTGTTACTAAGTCTAGAGAAACAGGTAATGTTAATCCAGCTTCAGAAGCAGCCTTAGCAAGTAATTCCTTTGCCTTATCTGGGTTGTAGTATGGATCCTGTCCTTCAGAAAGGTCTAATGAATTACCAAATACATCTGTCTGTTCTGTAACAAGCTTAGCAACTGTCTTACCATAATCTTCGCCATTGATTTGAACGAAAGTTGTAGGAACTAATTCATTGCGTAATGAAGCCTTAGCAGCTGTTTCATCACCAACTCTTTGCTTCAAGTAAGCTACTCTGTCGAATGCAGCCTGTAAAGCAAGACGGAAGTTCTTATTTAGGATAGCCTTATGTGTGTTTTCCTTTTCAGCATCTGTTGTCTTATTTGTGTTATTGAATGAACGACGGTTATAGTTGAATGCTAATGAGAATGTACCACCATCTGTCATAGGAATATAAACGTTATCCTTGTACTTATCCATGTATTTATTGAATTCTTCAGTTGACCATGTACCACGGATAGAAGCAGATGTATATGTACCAGCTTCAAAACCATTCATGATTGAGTGGTCATCAGAGCCATCATCATATGTATAAGTTACCTTATTGATATAAACGTGTTCTGCATCCCAGTAGTTCTGGTTCTTTGTGAATTCAACGATAGACTTAGCTGTGTTGTTTGTTAAGATGTAACCACCATTGTAAAGAATAGATGATGGATCAACGATACCGAACTCACATGCATTTAAATCAGGGGAACCTAACTTACATCCGGAACCCTTTGAATTTAAGAAGTCTTCATTGATTGGGAATAAGATACCATATGTTGTTAGAGAGTAGAAATAAGATGCTGGTTTTTCAAGAGTATACTTCAATGTATAATCATCAACAGCTTCTACACCTACCTTATCGAATGTAACTTCACCCGCTTCATATTCAGAGAAGTTCTTAATGAGACCTTCTACTAAGTATTTTGTACCAGACTTGAAGTCTGCAGCGTGTTGAAGACCAGTAACGAAGTCTTGTGCCTTTAATTCAGCATATTCTTCGCCTTCATTTGTTACCCATTTAACACCCTTACGAATCTTAAATGTCCATTCTGTCTTATCATCGTTAGATTCATAAGACTCAGCAAGAGCAGGTACATAGTTACCGTACTTATCATTTTCTAATAAGCCGTCAACAAAGTTTGCTGTATTTTCGTTATCAACTGCCTTGTTGGAAACTGTGTAGTCTAAGCTCTGCATATCTAAAGAATAGACGGATCTAAAGTCTTCAGATTGTGATGCAGTTGTCTGTCCACCTTTGCCATTGCAACCTGCAAGAGCTAAAACAGCGGCAAGAGAACCCAATAGTGCTTTTTTCATAAATTCCTCTTCCTCCTAATTTAAGAGAACTTCCTCTCTTAATATACCAGTAATATTACGCAAATCCTAAAATGATGTCAATAGTTTGTAAATGATTTTGAAAATATTTCCTAGTATTTTTTCTTTTATGAAAATATTTTCATAAAGTGTATTTTCTAAATTCTTTACTCGTCTTTCACTTCCTTAAACCTACATCCTGGTATATTTCTATGATATAATTGTTCAGCGCTGGAGAAGTACCCAAGAGGCTGAAGGGGGCGGTTTCGAAAACCGCTAGACGTGAAAGCGTGCGGGGGTTCAAATCCCTTCTTCTCCGCCATAATAAAAGCCTGTCATTTTGAAGTGACTAGGCTTTTTATTATGCGACTTCCTCTAACAATGATGCCCATCTTTCTTCTAGATGTGCTAATTCATTATGAATATCATCGATATCTTGATCTAAGTCATTCATCTTTTGATAATCTTGATAATATTCTGGTTCAAAGCGAAGCTCTCGCATTTCTTCTAGCTCTGCTTCCTTTTCTGTAATCAAGCGCTCTAGTTTTGCAATCTCACGACGACGAGCTTCTGGAGATAACGCCCTCTTTACTTCCTTTTTATTGATAGGTTCATCATTTGATGGTTTGACTTCTTTAACTTGTACTGGTTCTTGG
>CALEMV010000293.1 GCA_937910655.1 uncultured Solobacterium sp. | reverse complement strand
TCGTATATACAGTTGATGAAGTATTAATCCCTGGATATAAGACAAAGATCACAGGTGATGCACAAACAGGCTTCACAATTACAAACTTTAAGGAGACACCAAAGACAGCGGATTACTTTAATCCAATGATGTATACAACTCTTATGGTAATTTCTCTTTCAATCATGATTATGGTAGTGGCTAAAAAGAAAACAGCTACAAGATAAGAAAAAATTGGAAACTTAAAAACGTTATTAAATACGTACGATATAAGTTGATAAATACAATTCTATAAAGTATTTGAAAGAAAATTTTAGCAAATGAAAATTATTTTGTTTGACAGATTCCAATGTATGCTTTAAAGTGTAGAACATACAAAAGCTGTGAAGAGAAAAGTAATTGCTTTAACACTTCTTAGAGAGTCCGGATAGGTGAAAGCGGATAAGTTAATAAGTAATGAAAGTGGTCTTGGAGCTGTTGTGTCGATAAGTAGGCATAACCGGGTATTCCCGTTACAGGATTAGAGTATGTTGGTACTCGACGAGGTTGCTTCAGTGATGAAGTAATAAAACAAGGTGGTAACACGTGATGATATATCCCGTCCTTGCAGTATACGAATGTATATTGTAATGACGGGATTTTTTGTATAGTACTTTACGCCAACACGATAAAGGTACAGGGAGGAAAAGATGAGTAAATTTATTAAAAAGTTTGCAGTAATTGCAACAACAATTTCCTTGCTTGCAGGATGCAGTGCAGGAAAGTCCAGCTCTACAGCTGAAACAACAACTGAGAAGAAAGTATTACGCTTCGGACAAGCCAATGCAGGAACAGGCTTAGACATGCAGATTAGTACATCTTCTGGTGCTGCTTCGATTGCAGATGAAGTAACCGAGTCACTCTTACGTTTCGATGATAACAATGAAGAAGAACCAGTATTGATTGAAGATTTCCCAAAGGTTTCTGAAGATGGAAAAGTATATTCCTTTACATTAAAGAAGGGTGTTTACTTCACAGATGGTACAGAACTACATTCATCAGATGTTAAGTATACCTTTGAACGTATGTTTACACCTGCTACAGGAGCCAAGTCAACAACATACTTCTCAATGATTGCAGGTGCGAAAGACATGCTTGCAGGAAATGCTACAGAGCTTTCTGGATTTGAAATCGTTGATGACTATCACTTCAACATCACACTAGATTATGCATTCGCTCCTTTTGTTAAGAACTTAGGAACTTCATATGCAAATATTTTCCCAGAGAAAGCAACAAAGGAAGCAGGTGCTGCTTGGGGTACAGGTACAAACCTCATTGGTACAGGCCCATACAAGATTCAATCAAACGATGATACAACAGAAGTAGTACTTGTAAAAAATGAAAAGTATCACGGTGGTGATGTAAATCTTGATGAACTACATTTCCTTTACTATGATGATGCACAGACAAAGTTAATTGCTTATGAAAATGGTGATATTGATTTAGCAGATTTACCTGCAAGTTTATTAGAACAATATCAATCTTCTCATAGTGATGAAATTCATACATATCATCCATTAGGAACATCATTCATCTCACTAAATCTCAAGAGTGAATATATCTCTGATGTAAATGTACGTAAGGCAATCTCACTCGCTATCAACCGTGAAGAATTAGTTAAGACAATTCTTGCGGGTGCTGGTATTCCTGCAACATCATTCTTAAACAACCAGATCCCTGGTCATGATGATTCAAGAAAAGTATTAGAATATAATCCTGAAGCTGCTAAGAAGTTATTAGCTGAAGCAGGTTACAGCAATGGTATCTCACTCACAGCTGAAATTCGTGAAGCGGATAAGACAGTATTTGATGCATTACAAGGTTACTTAGCTGAAGTTGGTATCCAGTTAACATTGAATATTGTTGATAACGCTACATGGAACTCTGATCGTGCTGCAGGTAACGTTGCATTAACTGGTATGACTTGGAATGCGTTATATCCAGATGGTGACTTCCAAATGTACAACTACTTCTATTCTAAGAACTCTGTAAACCGTGGTGTGTTCTATGACAACCCAGCATACGATGCAGCGTTAGATAAAGGTAGAGCTTCAACAGATGAAAAAGAACGTGCAGAAATATACAAAGAAGCAGATAAGATTCTTACATTCGACGACTATGCATGCATACCTCTATACTATCCACAGAGCCAATTCATTGCGAAGTCATACGTTAAGAACTTTACAGTAGGTAACTTAATCTACCACTTCTGGAATGCAGATATTGATGCACAAGCAGCAGCAAAAGAACAAAAGTAAAAAACATTAGGATAGCAGTCTGTGTGTGATGATTCCATACACACAGACTGTATTTCTGTTATTGATGAAAGGATATAGGCATGGGTAAATATATTTTAAAAAGAGCACTGTTGGCAATAATGATTATCTTTGCGATTTCCTTACTTACATTTATCGTATTGAATGTAATTCCAGGGGATGTCGTAGCCGCAATGCTAGGTGAATTCGCAAGTAAAGATGCGATTGAAACTGCTAGACACCAACTAGGTCTAGATGTGCCTTTGCCACTCCAATATTTGCGTTGGTTACAAGGCTTGGTTACAGGAAATCTAGGAACTAGCTATTTCCAACGTAAAGCAGTATTAACTTTAATCTTACAAGCATTTAAATATACATTTGTGATGGCGATTGCGGCATACATTATCGCAATCGTAATCGGATTATTATTTGGTGTATTAGCAGCGGTATACCACAATCGTATTATTGATCGTATTCTGATGTCGCTTTCTGTCTTTAGTATCTCAGCGCCATCGTTTTGGATTGCGATTATCTTACAGATTTTTGTTGGTTTGAAACTTGGCTGGTTTCCAGTATCAGGTGTGAAATCTGCAATATGGTGGGTATTACCGTCATTTTCGCTAGGCATTCGATCTGCCGCATCGATCGCGCGCGTTACACGTTCGTCGATGTTAGAAGTAATGAAACAGGATTATATCCGTACAGCATTTGCGAAGGGTATTAGTTATCCAAGAATCATCTTCTTCCATGCATTCCGTAATGCACTAATTCCAATTATGACGATTCTTGGAAATGACTTTGGTGTGTTACTAACAGGATCGATGATTACCGAGAATGTATTTAATATTCCAGGTATTGGTAAGTTATTGATTGATGCAATCAATCGTCGTGATATTCCGCTTGTACAAGGTGGTGTCATCTATGTGGCAGCGATATGTGTACTCGTATATTTTGCGGTAGATATATTATATGCAGTTGTTAATCCAAACATACGTTTAACAAAGGAGGTTAACTAATGAAGAAAAATAATTTCTATAGTGAATCCTTCCAACGTTTTTGTAAAAATAAAGTCGCAGTTGTATCAGCGCTCATTCTAATCAGTTTGATTATTATTTGTTTTATCGCTCCACTGATTACTATTTATGACCCTGAAAAGCAAGCATTGTCAGAGCGACTATTATCACCTAGTTTAAAGCACTGGTGGGGTACAGACCAGTATGGTAGAGATATCTTTACACGTTGTGTGTATGGTTGTCGTGTATCACTATCAGTAGGTATTATTTCGCAATTAATTGCGACAATTATCGGATACTTTATGGGTGTTACAGCAGGCTATGTCGGTGGTAAAACAGATGATGCAATTTCATTTGTAATGCAGGTATTTTCTTCGTTTCCATTTTTGTTATTTGCGATGGCATTAATGTACGCATTAGGACCAGGTATTACAAATCTATATATCTCACTGGGTTTATTGAGTTGGGCAAGTACTGCCAAATTAATTCGTGGGCAAGTAATGCAGCTAAAGGGCCAAGAATACATTCAAGCATGTAAGGTAGATGGTGGTTCTACATTACGTATTATCCTAAAGCATTTATTCCCAAACTGTATTCCAATGTTAATTGTTTCGATTACGTTAGGTATTCCTAGCGCAATCTTATCGGAAGCTAGTTTAAGCTATTTAGGTTTAGGTGTTCCATCACCAAAGCCAAGCTGGGGCTCAATGATTGCAGAATCACAGGATTTTATCCGCAGTAATACGTACTACAGTTTATTCCCGGGTTTATGCATTATTGTTACAGTAATGGCCTTTAATATGATGGGTGATGGTTTACGTGATGCCTTAGATCCTAAATTACGTATTTCAAGAGGTGAACTATGAGCCAAAATACAGTATTAGAGATTAAAGACTTAGAAGTAGAACTCTTGTCAGAAAAGGGGCCACTTCCAGTCATAGATAAAGTAAATTTATCTATCAAAGAGGGCGAAATTGTAGGTATTGTAGGTGAAAGTGGTTGCGGTAAATCCATGCTGGCATCTGCGATTATGAATCTTTTGAATTCACCCGCAAAAATCGCAGCTGGTACGATATTCTATGCAGGCCAAGATATGACAACACTCAGTCCACGAGAGTTTCAAAGAATACGTGGAAAAGATATTTCTATGATTTTCCAAGAGCCAATGACTTCATTAAATCCGTTGATGAAAGTTGGTAAGCAAATTGAAGAAGCTATCAAAGCACATGAGAAAGTTTCAAATACCGAATTAAAGGAGCGTGCAATCGCTGCGATTCGAGACGTAGGTATTCCGCAACCAGAAAAGGTTTATCATGGTATTCCATCCAGATTATCTGGTGGTATGAGACAGCGTATTATGATTGCGATGGCACTTGTTTGTCATCCAAAGCTACTTATCTGTGATGAGCCTACTACAGCTTTGGACGTAACGATTCAAGCACAGATTCTTCGCTTAATTAAGAAGCTACGTGATGAAACAAATACTGCAGTCATTTTTATCTCCCATGATATGGGAGTGATCTATCAGATGGTTGACCGTGTTATTGTCATGTATGCAGGTCAATTTGTGGAAAGTGCTCCATGTAAGAAATTGTTTGATAAGCCATTACATCCTTACACGATTGGTTTACAGAATGCAATTCCTCAAATTAATAAACAACAATCTTCGTTACAAGATATCCCGGGTTCAGTGCCGATGTTGGATAACTTACCAGAGGGATGTTTATTCGCACCTAGATGTCCATTTGCGAAGGGCGAATGTTTTACGAAGAAAGTTAGCCTCAAGCACTATGATGATCATGACGTTCGTTGCTTGTTGGTAGATGAAGGAGGATGGCACAATGAGTGAAATCATTCTTGAGGTTCAAAATCTAAAGAAATACTACCAACAAGGTTCACTATTTCAAAAAAAGGAAAGTGTAAAAGCAGTTGATGATGTAAGTTTTGTACTACATCGTAAGGAGACATTAGCGATTGTTGGTGAAAGTGGATGTGGTAAATCAACAACAGTAAAATCAATTATCCGTTTAACAGAACCAACTTCAGGGAAAGTTATCCTACATGGAGAAGATTTTACAAGTTTAAAAGGAAATGCACTTCGTGAAGCGAGAAAGAAGTTAAAAATCATTTTCCAAGATCCATATTCTTCTTTAAATCCACGTATGACAGTACGTGATATCATTGCGGAGCCAATTGATATTGAAAAAACTTGGAAAACACGTAGTGAGCGAGAAGAGATGGTATTAGAAACCATGAAACTTGTTGGACTAGATCCAACTTGGATTAATCGCTATCCACATGAATTCTCTGGTGGTCAAAGACAAAGGATTGGAATTGCGCGTGCAATTATCTTGAAGCCAGATATCGTTATCTGTGATGAACCTGTATCTGCACTGGATGTTTCTATCCAGGCAAAAATTATTAATCTATTAAAACAACTACAAGAAGAATTAAACATTTCCTATATCTTTATTTCTCACGATCTAGGTGTAGTAAAGCATATTGCAGATCGTATTCTAGTAATGTATTTAGGGCATGTTGTTGAAGAGGGTACGAGTGAAGATATCTTCAATCATCCTTCACACCCATATACGCAGACATTATTAAATGCAATTCCTACAATTGGGGTAGAGATGAATGAGAGTTCACTCATTGATGGTGATCTTCCATCTCCATCAAACCCACCAAAGGGCTGTGTATTTCACACTAGATGTCCATTTGCGAAAGAGGAATGTGCACTCAAACAACCAGAAGTAAAAGACCTAGGAAATGGTCATCAATATGCATGCATACTAAATGCAGAAAATGAAAGTGAGTAAACTTATGGAATTTAATCGTGAACAAATTGAAAAGAATTTCCGCGAGCGTATCAAAGGATTGTCATCCGTATTTGGACCTAGCGGTTTTGAAGAAGAAGTCGCAGAACTCATCAAGCAAAACTTAGCTGATTCAGACTTCACACATTCTACAGATGTACTTGGTAATTTAATTTATCATCGTAAAGGAACTGGTGATAAGAAGATTTTGATTGCGGCACATATGGATGAAATTGGTTTGATTATTCGTCATATCGACAGTAAAGGATTTATTTGGGTAGATACACTTGGAGGTTTTGCGCCTCAACAGTTCTTTGGCAAGCGTGTCATCATCAAGACAGATGAGGGTAAGCATATCAATGGTATTATTAATTCTCTTCATCCTGGAAGACCAGACCGTTGTACAACAATGCCTTCTTCCGTACATGAATTCTTTATTGAAGTTGGTTGTGAATCTCGCCAAGAGGTATTGGAACTTGGTATTGAAGAGGGTAATGCAATTTCGATCGACTATCCAGTAATTGAACTTGGTAAGCATAAATTAGGTGGTAAGGCGCTTGATGATCGTGCACTCGTGTTTATCTTGGAAGAAGTTGTACGCTTACTACAAGGTAGAGAAGACATTCCTGATTTATATGCAGTATTTACGACACAAGAAGAAGTGGGTGCTCGTGGTGCTATTGTAGCCGCAACAAATATCAAACCTGATATCGCGATTGCTTTGGATATGAGTCTTGCGACTGATATTCCAGGTGTTCCAGAATCTGAATACATCAACGTATTAGGTAAGGGAACTTCTATTAAGGTGATGGATAAACTTTCTACTTGTATCGGTGGTTTGATTGCCCATCCACAGCTTGTACGCGACTTAAAGAAAGTAGCGAAGGATAATCAAATTCCATACGCAATTGAAGCGTATGCGGCTGGTGCGACAGACGCTAGCTTTATGCAGACATTAAACGGTGGTATTATCGCTGGTGGTGTTCAGATTCCAATGCGTTATGTACATAGCTATGAAGTAGTCGATGTACGAGATGTCGTTGATACAGTTGAATTATTATATCGCTACATCCTTACACAAGCATAGGAGGTAATTTACCTCCTTTTTTGATGATAACGATAGGAGATTTACATTGTCTACGATATAATAAGCGATGTGAAAGAGGACGATTATGAAATGGTTAAAAGACTGTTTGAATAAGAAATTTTTCAATATTCCAGTATATGGATACATCGCTGGAATCGGCATGTTTATACTACAGAGATATATGTATCTTTGGGCAAATGATATTAGTCTTGCGCTTGGAATTGGCTGGCATACAACCAAGATTGCATGGTTGGATGATTTGATTCCACTGTATCTGCCATTTATTACGGTATATATCCTGTCTTATCTATTCTGGATTTATGGTCCAATGGCTGTTGCGAAAGATGGTACGAAGGACCATTTCAAAGATTTCTTGATTGGAATGTTTGTCGCATACTTGATTGGCGCGATTGTATTTACAGTCTATCCTACACGTATGGATCGTGTTGCAGAGAACCTTCTTAACGATAATTCTGGTGTGCTAAATCAAGCACTACAGTGGATTTACAATATGGATGGTGGCCGCTATGGTACAAACCTAGCACCAAGTTACCATTGTTTGATTAGTACTTGTTGTTATATGGGAGTCGCAAAACGCCCTGAGTACGCAAAGTCCTATCGTATCTTCTCCGCAGTATTCTGTGTGTTGATTTTCGCAAGTACGGTATTATGTAAACAACATTATTTCATCGATATTCCTGCAGGGATTATTATTGCGTATATCTCAATGAGACTAGCATTAAAACATCAGTGGGGAAAAGTTTTAACATTTTAAAGTAAAGAGGTAGTCATGAGTATATTGAACGTTGAACATTTATCACATAGTTTTGGAGATCGAATTATCTTTGATGACGTGTCTTTTCGTCTTTTAAAAGGTGAACATATTGGTTTAATTGGCGCAAATGGTGAAGGTAAGTCAACGTTTATGAAAATTGTGACTGGTCAACTCATTCCTGAAGAAGGCAAAGTGGAATGGGCGAAACATGTCATCACTGGATATATGGATCAGACAGCCATCTTAACAAAAGGTAGCACAATACGTATGGTCTTACAGACAGCCTTCGATGAACTTTTTGAAATGGAAAGTCGCATGAACCAACTTTATATGGATATGGCAGATGAGTCCATCAGTGAAACACAGATGGATGAGATGATGAGTGAAGCGGGTTCATTAGCGGATGTACTAAATGCACATGATTTCTATATGATTGATGCGAAGATTGATGAAGTATCACGTGCATTGGGTCTATATGATTTAGGTTTGGATAGAGATGTTGTGGATTTATCTGGTGGACAACGTACAAAGGTCTTACTAGCCAAACTCTTACTCCAAAAGCCAGACATCTTACTCTTGGATGAACCTACAAACTATCTCGATGTAGAACATATCACATGGCTACAGAAGTATTTACAAGAATACGAGAACGCATTTATTTTGATTTCACATGATATTCCATTCCTAAATAGTGTCGTCAATATTATCTACCACATGGATAATAGTGCACTTACAAGATATGTAGGTGACTATGATAAGTTTATGGAAGTCTACGAAGTCCGTAAGGCACAAAAAGAAGCTGCGTATAATCGTCAACAGAAAGAGATTGCGGAGCTAAAGGACTTTGTGGCTAGAAATAAAGCACGAGTCTCTACACGTAATATGGCGATGTCACGACAGAAGAAACTGGATAAGATGGAGATGATTGAAAAGACAATCGAAAAACCAAAACCAGAATTCTCATTCCGTACTGCTCGTACACCAGGTCGTGTCATCTTTGAGACAAAACAACTTGTGATTGGTTATGATACACCACTTTCCAAACCTCTCGATTTCCTTGTGGAAAGAAAAGAGAAGGTGATACTGAGTGGTGCCAATGGTATTGGTAAGACAACGCTTCTAAAGAGCTTACTTGGTATTATTCCACCATTATCTGGTGAGATTGAAAAAGATCAATACCTAGAGATTGGATACTTTGAACAAGAAGTATTTGGTGATAATGATAAAACATGCTTGCAGGAAATTTGGGATACATTCCCAGCATGGACACAATATGAGTGCCGTGCGGCACTTGCTAAGTGTGGTTTAACAACAAAGCATATTGAAAGTCGTATTCAAGTACTTTCTGGTGGCGAGCAGGCAAAGGTCAGACTTTGTAAGTTAATGAATCGTGATGCGAATATACTCGTATTAGACGAACCTACAAACCACTTGGATGCGGATGCGAAGGATTCATTAAAACAAGCATTATTAGATTATCAAGGAACTGTGCTAATGGTATGCCATGAGCCAGATTTCTATGAAGGTTTAGCAACTCGTGTTGTGGATTGTACTGAATGGACAACACGTATTATTTAAGGAGTTCTATGAAAAAATTAACAATAAAAGAATATCTATTACTTGGATCAATGTTATTTGGAATGTTCTTTGGGGCAGGTAATTTGATTTTCCCAGTATATATGGGACAGTTATCTGGTGCCAATAGTATTCCAGCAATCATTGGTTTCTGTATGACAGGTGTAGGATTACCACTTTTAGGAATCGCCGCAATAGGTATTTCAAAGAGTGAAGGGCTATTTTATGCCTCAAAGAAGGTAGCCACATGGTTTAGTTACTTCTTTACAGTTATCCTATACTTGAGTATTGGTCCATTATTTGCAATTCCAAGAACAGCGACAGTCAGTTTTACTACTGGTATTACACCATTTATTTCTGCTGATCAAACACAACTTGGATTATTCATCTATACAGTAATCTTCTTTGCGCTAGTATTATTATTCTCATTGCGCCCATCGAAGATTATGACTTGGATTGGAAAATATATTAACTCTATTTTCTTAGTATTATTATTCTGCTTATTACTGATGGCAGTTATTAAGCCAATTGGTTCATTTACTGAAGTGCAACCTACAGGTGGATATATATCGCAACCATTCTTTACAGGTCTTTTAGAAGGCTATAACACGATGGATGCCTTAGCATCTCTTGCATTTGCGATTGTCCTAATTAACGCAATTAAAGAGTTTAAAATCAAGGACGCAAAAGAAATCGCAAAGATTACACTTAGAAGTGGAGTACTGGCAGTTGCGTTAATGGCGGTTATCTATTTTGGGTTAACAATCTTAGGCGCTCAATCTGCACTATTACAGGGTACTAGTGAAAATGGTGGTGTTGCCTTGGCACTCCTAGCAAAACATTATTATGGTGCTGTTGGTAATGTATTACTTGCAGGAATCATGATCTTTGCATGTTTAAAGACAGCGATTGGTCTTGTTACATCATGCGCTGAAACATTTGTTGAGGTATTCCCAAAGACAGAATCCTATCGAATCTATGCAATTGGATTTACACTTGTTTCATTCCTTTTATCAAACTTTGGATTAGATCGTATACTCAAGTATTCTTTACCTGCATTACTATTCCTATATCCAATTACAATCGTATTTATCTTCTTACTACTAGTTGGT
>CALEMV010000292.1 GCA_937910655.1 uncultured Solobacterium sp. | reverse complement strand
GGATTAACCTCTTCTGGTAATAATTTAAAGTTTGATAACAATGTAATTGCGTATAAGTTAGTATCCAAAAACCCATATTACTTCACTGAGATCTTAGCAGGCTCAAGCTATGAACTAAAACATTCTCCAAAGGTTGACGCTTATGTTGCCAACAAGGAAGACATTATTGTCCAATCCGAAGTTCATGGCTATATGCGGAAAGCGAATGGCGAAGAGATCTTCAACTATACAGCACCATTAGAATACGATTTTGCAAGAAAGACACAGACTGATAGCAGAATTCGTAAGAATGTTGCAGAAGTATTGAATAACCGTATCAAGAAGCAGTATGAATTAACATGGGTGATTGATACCGAAGAAACGGCTAGAACGTCAAGTACGGACGTATCATCAATCCCACAGGATGGCGGTAAGTGGTTTGACTTAATGCCAGCAGGTCTAATTGTCGATGAAAACAATGTTACACTCGAAGAAAAAGACGGCAGCAGGACATACAATGTCACAGTAACGACGAAGGAGAATTACAAAAATACAGGACGTACACTTGTTATCTTCGAAACCTCTGATCAGATGGAACATCCAATCTTGAAGTTTAAGACTTTATTCCCTTATGACAACATAAGAGATTACGGAGGAAATGTATACAACCCAGTTGCTTTCGAGACTGGTAATGGTGCAATTACTGATGGAACAGCTGATGATGCCTCTATCTTGAGATTATACAAAGAACAAATGAGTAACCTAACAAAAGATAAGGGTAATAGATTTATCTATGCAGATACATCATATAACCTATCTACACTTGTATATTTCTCTTCTGGTCTAAAGAAGGCAGTAAAGAACTCTACAGACGGAAAGTTTACAGCAAATACAGTTGTAGCTCCAAATGAAGACTATTTCTATAAATTGACTTTTGCAAACTCAGCAACTTCAAACACAAAGGACATTATCTTGTTTGATAACATCGAAAAATACACAACTCCAGATGGTGCCAAACCAAATTGGCGAGGAATACTCAAATCAATTGATACGACACAAATGGAGCGACTAGGCTTTGCCCCAGTATTGTATGGTTCAACACAAGATATTGATTTGGAAACATTAAGAGGCTTAACACCTGAAGAAAAACTGGAGAACTTCACAAGATTAGATGAGAACTCAGATCTTTCAACAATCAAGACGATTGCGATCGACTGCAGAAGAAAGAGCGACAATTCAATTGCCTACCTCGGAAAATCACAATCACTTGTTGCAATCCTAAATATGAAAGCTCCTGCTCAGCTTCCAGTGATCGAAAATGCGTATAAGAACTATAACGTTGTATATGCCCACGCTACAGCTGTTGGAGAAGCTGGTGCAGAATCGCCAAACTATGTCTTCAATGGATATACGAC
>CALEMV010000291.1 GCA_937910655.1 uncultured Solobacterium sp. | reverse complement strand
GTTTGATCCAGTATCCGATAGGAATAAATTAGATCAAATTTAATATAGTTTGAGAAAGATTTGTTGTTTCAAAATTAAAGAGTTCAAGAAGATTTAGGTTAATGTTGTTGTCATGATAGACTCTAAAAAATAGTAATAAAATCATCACAAGAAAATAAATTACCTAGAGTAGTCGTAATACAAATGTTGGAATACGATGAGATGGATTCAATAATAAATAGCTACTGCCATAAAATATGAGAGTTTGACCAAACAAAATCAAAAGATATAAAAGGGGCTCGATTACATATAATCCTTGGAAGTGAGAGTCCAAAAAATCACTAGTAACATAATAGAAAACTAGGAAACTAATAATACAAGTTAAAATGATATGTAGTATTCGGGATGATTTTCTCATATTAATATCCTTAACTGTTATTATCATATATCAAAATGAAATTGATTTGTGATTTTAATATGAAACAGGCGGTTGGCTCGTTGCGAGTTTACGAATTATGTGCTATTGTAATCAAGACTTTGAAGGAGTTTTTCGTAATGGCAAAAGAGGCAAGAAAAATTATTCTTGCGTGTGAAGAATGTCTTGCACGCAACTATACAACAAATGGTTCGAAAAACAGCACAAAGAGATTGGAGCTCAAAAAATTCTGTCCAAAATGTGGCAAGATGACGCTCCATAAAGAAACAAAATAGAAAGTAGGCAAGGCGATGTCTGAAGAGATGAAGGATAAAAAGGCTGCGAAGTCTGAGAAGCAGCAGGCTAAAGAAGCTAAGAAGTTAGCTAAGAAGAATAAACCGGCAAAAGACCATTGGTTTACAATCAGTGGTATTACAAAAGAAGCAAAGCGTGTTCGTTGGCCACATTGGACTAACCAAGGTAGCGAAGAAGGAACACTACAAAATACTGGTGAAGTATTGGTGTTTACGATCTTCTTTGCACTATTCTTTGTGTTGTGTGATTTAGGTGTTGCATATCTAATGAAATTTTTCGGGATTGGAGCGTAACAATATATGACAACAAATGATAAAGCAGTAATTTCTGCAATTGATGATGAACATGAAACTAGATGGTATGTTGTAAATACATACGCTGGTCATGAAAATAGAGTTAAGGAAAATCTTGAAAAGCGTGTTGAAACAATGGGTATTCAGGATTCCTTATTCCGTATTGTAGTAGCAGAAGAAACAGAGACTGTTATTGGTAAGGATGGAAAGCCAAAGGATGTTAAGACAAACGTATTCCCAGGTTATCTCTTCGTTGAAATGAAGATGACAGATGAAGCTTGGTACGTTGTACGTAATACTCCAGGTGTTACAGGATTTATCGGTTCCTCTGGTGGTGGTGCAAAGCCATTCCCAGTTGCACCAGATGAAATGGAAGCTATCTTACGCCGTATTGGTCAAAGCGATAAGAAGATTTCAATTGATTTCGAGATTGGTGATACAGTGAAGATTCTTGCTGGTCCATTCAGTGGAATGGAAGGAAGAGTTGCCTCATTGAATGATCAGACACAGACAGCTAATGTATTGATTATGTTGTTTGGTCGTGAGACACCAACAGATATCAACTATGGTGATCTAGAAAAAGTAGAATTGTTCTAGGAGGTTCAGATGACAGTAGAATTAACAAAAATCCTAACAAATTATGCGGTTTTCGCAGTAATTTGGTATGTCCTACAGACCTTCGGATATTTTAGGCTCTTACGTAAGACACCTGCGAATAAGGTACTTGCATTTATTCCTGTGGTACGTGAACTAGTGATGTTCAAATTAGTTTGGAAATCTAAGTTTGCTGGAATCGTTTGGTTTGTATGTGCAATCGGTGGTTTAGCATTATTCTTAGTTTCTGCTAGTACAGGTTTACAGATTGTTGGTTGGCTTGGTCTTGTGATGATGATTGCGTCTATCGTAATTCATATCAAGAGATCTCGTAAGCAGTCAAAGGCATTCAACTTAAGTGGTGGAATTACAACATTATTGATTTTCGTTAATCCAATTGGAAATATCGTGATTGGTATGGGACAAGCTGAATATAAAGGTGCGAAATAAGAGTGTAGGAAACTACACTCTTTCCTATTTTGGAGGACATGTAATGAAGAAGCAGAAGATAAGTTTAAAGTTTTTAAAAAAATATCAGAAAGAAAGTATCCTTGCACCATTATTTAAATTATTAGAGGCGATCATGGATTTGACAGTTCCATTGGTCATTGCCCAAATTATTAAAAATGGAATTGGGCAAAATGATATGAGTTATGTTTTAAAGATGTTTGGACTTTTATTATTGCTTGCGGTATTGGGAATGGCATTCTCCTTTACGGCACAGTGGTTTGCAGCTAAAGCAAGTACTGGCTATGCGACTGACTTAAGACAAGAGTTATTCGATAACATTCAGAATTTGACGTATGCAGAGTTAGATCAACTTGGTACAGATACTTTAATCACTCGTATGACAAGTGATGTATTACAGGTACAGACAGGTCTGAATCTAGCTTTACGTCTATTACTAAGAAGTCCGTTTATTGTGTTTGGTGCAATGATTGTTGCATTTACAATTGATGTAAAATCGGCACTTATCTTTGTGGTAACGATACCGGTCCTTGCGGTTGCTGTATTTACAATTATGTGGCTTAGCATTCCACTGTATAAAAAAGTACAGAGTGCCTTGGATAAATTACTTGGAACGTTACGTGAAAACTTATTAGGTGTCAGAGTCATTCGTGCGTTCCGCAAGGAAGATGCTGAGGTTCAACAGTTTAACCAAGAGAATGATACTTTAACACAATATAACGAACATGTGGGTCGCTTATCCGCGTTAATGAATCCACTAACGTATATCTTAATTAATGTTGCGATTATTACATTAATCTACGTAGGTGCGATTCGTGTCGATGGCGGTATCATTACACAGGCGGACATTGTTGCGTTATACAACTTAATGGCACTGATTATTGTTGAACTGATTAAACTATCTTCTCTTATCATTACAATCAATAAGTCACTTGCGTGTCTGGAACGTATTGAAGCAGTACTTATGGTAAAGCGTCAGATGGTCTATCCGATAGAACCAGTAAAAGAAGATGAAAGTGCTCCAGCGGTTATCTTTGATCAAGTTTCCTTCTCTTATCCACAAGCTGGTGCAGATGCGATATCGAATATTAGTTTTGTGGCGAATCGTGGTGAAACAATTGGTATCATTGGTGGAACAGGTTGTGGTAAATCAACCGTTGCACAATTAATACCGCGTTACTATGATGTGCAAAGTGGAAAAGTATGCGTGAATGGTGTAAATGTAAAGGACTATCCACAAGGAGAGCTTATATCGAAAGTGGGAATGATTCCACAAAAGGCAGTTCTATTTGAAGGTACAATTCGAGAGAACATGCAGTGGGGCAAAGAGGATGCGACGGATGAAGAAATCTGGCATGCATTAGAAATCGCACAGGCTGCAGATGTAGTAAGAAGTAAGAATGGATTAGATGCGATGATTGAGCAGAATGGTCGTAACCTATCTGGTGGTCAGAAACAGCGTCTTACAATTGCGCGTGCATTATTAAAGAATCCGGAAATATTAATTATGGATGATTCCGCAAGTGCATTAGACTTTGCGACAGACCTAAAGTTACGCCGAGCAATTCACAATTTAGGAAATCAAATGACAGTCTTTATCGTTTCGCAGCGTGCTTCTACTGTACGTGCTGCCAACCAAATATTAGTATTGGATGATGGCAATCTTGTTGGAATAGGAACACATGATGAATTGATGAAGAATTGTCAGGTATATCAGGAAATCTATTATTCACAATTCCCAGAAGAAAAACCAAAGGAGGTTATGGCATGAAAAAGAACACATCATTCCAAACCCTAGGGAAAGTCTTAAAGTTTATTGGAAAGTATAAAATATTACTTGTATTTAGTGTTGCCTTATCGATTATTGCGGCGATATTACAGTTGTATGTACCAATTTTGTTTGGTGATGCAATTGATACAGTTATCAAACAAGGTGAAGTACATTATTCACGACTTCTTTCAGTTTTAATTAATATTGGAATCTGTATTGCGGTTGCTTCAATTAGCCTTTGGGTGATGAATCTAATCAATAATCGTCTAACGTATCAGACTGTTAAAGAGATTCGTGCTAAGGCAATGCGACATATGCAACATATCCCCCTCTCTTATCTAGATGTACATAGTACAGGGGATATTGTTCAAAGTGTTATTGCGGATGTAGACCAATTATCTGATGGTTTGTTGTTAGGCTTTACACAATTATTTATGGGTGTAGTGACTATCATCGCAACGTTAGTATTCATGCTTTCGATGAATATACTTATTACCTGTTGTGTGATTGTATTAACACCGGTTAGTTTCTTTGTGGCAAGATTTATTTCGACACGTTCGTATCGTTTATTTCAAAAACAGACAAGTACACGTGGAAAACAGACGGCACTAATCAATGAGATGATTGGTAGTGAGAAGGTTGTAAAGGCGTTTGGGTATGAGAGACGCGCATCGAAACGTTTCAAGAAGCTGAATGTAGAACTACAAGAATATACGCAGAACGCATTGTTTATAAGTTCTTTAACAAATCCATCCACACGTGCAGTAAATAATGTAATTTATGCGATTGTGGCAGTGCTTGGCTCTTATAGCATTATGAAAGGTAATTTAACAGTTGGTGGATTAACTGTATTACTATCTTATGCCAACCAATATATGAAGCCATTTAATGACATTAGTTCTGTCGTAACAGAGTTACAGAATGCGATGGCTTGTGCTGATCGTGTATTTACATTGATAGAGGCTCCGGCTGAAAGTGCAGATCCAGAACAGGATTTGGTTGAAAAGAATGGTGCAATTGATATTCAAGATGTATTCTTCTCATATCTTCCAGATCAAAAGTTAATTGAGAATTTTAACTTTAGTGCAAAACCAGGTACGACGACTGCAATTGTAGGACCTACTGGTTGTGGTAAGACAACATTTATTAATTTGTTGATGAGATTCTATGACGCAAATCAAGGCACAATTCTGATTGATGGACAAAATATCTATGATGTAAGTCGAAAATCAATTCGTAAAAACTTCGGTATGGTTCTCCAGGATACATGGTTAAAGAATGCAAGTATTCGTGATAATATCGCCTTTGGTGTCGAGAACGCTAGTGATGAAGAAATTATCGAAGCCGCAAAGGAAGCACATAGTTGGGAGTTTATCCGTCGTATGCCAGAAGGTCTGGATACGATTGTGACAGATGATAGCTTAAGCCAAGGGCAGAAACAGTTACTTTGTATCACTAGAGTATTGTTAAGTAAGCCAAATATGTTAATCCTTGATGAAGCGACATCCTCTATCGATACACGTACGGAGCTTGAAATTCAAGCAGCTTTCAACAATCTTATGAAGGGACGTACTAGTTTTGTGGTTGCGCATCGTTTATCAACGATTCGTAACGCTGACCAAATTATTGTCATGAATGCCGGTAGAATCATTGAACAGGGCAATCATGATACACTGATGGCACAAAATGGATTCTATAGTAAGTTATATAACTCTCAATTTGTGACAACAAATGAATAAAAGATGCGTAGATTAGCGATTAATAGGCTTGTTTGGCATCTTTTATCTTGACGCTAAACCTATATT